>CAJKKX010000007.1 GCA_905200565.1 uncultured Lachnospiraceae bacterium | reverse complement strand
TATCGGCAGGTGATGAGAAAGGCGTTTATCTCACTGTCCATGCGGACGATTCAGAAAGCGGCGTATCGGGATATTCCTTTGATGGCGGCGAAACCTGGCAGGAGAGCAACAGATATTATGTGGTATGTGGAGAGACGGAAGTTACCTTTAAGAAAGGCATCTGTGTTCGTGATTATACCGGAAACATGGCAGAGTATACGAAACAGGTGATCATTCCGGACCATGTATTCGTGGATATTGGCACGATTGCCGGATATACCCTGAGCCTGAAAGGAAATATCGGGGTCAACTTTTATATGGAGCTGGCTGGAAGCGTAGCAGGGAGTGATACGGCTTATATGCACTTTACACTTCCAAACGGAACGGAGAAGGATGTTTTGGTAAGTGAGGCGGTAAAAGATACCACAATGGTGAAGGGGAAAACGTATTATGTATTTTCCTGTGACGTGGCGGCCAAGGAGATGACAGACGAAATCAGGGCGCAGGTGATTGTTCCCGGAGATGTTGTAAGGTATGGGAAGGAATATACCTATACAGTAAAACAATATGCAGATTATCTGTTTCAGCATAAAGACAATAATGCCACGTATGAAAAGGCGGCAGGATTGATTAAGTCTATGCTGAACTATGGAAGCTATGCGCAGAAGTATTTTAAGCACAGGGAAGAAACGCCTGCAAATGCCGGGGATTATATAACGGAAGAAGAAAAGGATGTATCCGCGGTGACGGCAGACACGCTTATTTCTTATGGTAATCCGGCAGAACAGAAGAGCGAATTTGTGAAATTTGAAGGGTCAAATTTATTACTGCTTTCCCAGACAACGCTGCGGCTGTATTTTACGGTGGATGAGACAAAAGTGGAGGATATGGTATTTACCTGCATCCGAAACGGAGAAGAACGTGAGCTGGAAAAAGTGAAGTCAGGAAATTACTATTATGTCGAAATCACGGATATTGCTGCGAAGGATTTGGACGAAACCTATACGGTAACCGTTTCGGATTCATCTTCCCGACTGGAGGTGCAGTATGGTGTTTTGGCGTATTGTTATAATGTGCTGAAACGGGAAATCACAGATCAGCGCACACAGGAACTGAAAGATGTGATTGCAGGATTATATCTGTATAATCAGGAAGCGAACCGGTATTTTGAAAAGTAAGAGGGAACATGGGCTTCGGTAAGGTTGGATTTTCCCTGGATGAGTAAAACCACGGCGTGTTTATGGCAATACAAGGAAATGCTGGCTTAGCCGCCGGCATTTCCTGTATTAGTCTGAGAACTGGGAAGTGCATTTCTATAAAAATATCAAAAACGCCCTGAAAATTTATGATAAAAAAATCAAAATATGAAAAAAAGTACTTGCAAAATATCGAAAAAGCAGATATAATAATGCAGTCGGCAGTTGAAAGACTGTGAGACAGGCTGAAATAGCTCAGTTGGTAGAGCACTTCACTCGTAATGAAGGGGTCGAGGGTTCAAGTCCCTTTTTCAGCTTAACTTAAAAAGTACCGGAAATCCAGTGTTTAAGCGGGTTTCCGGTACTTTTCTGTTTTTCGGATACTGGTTTTATAACCACAAATTCATCAGCTCTGCGTTTTGGGAAATTTCTTCCCTTTGTGTCTGGCTCTCTGAGAAATCTGCTTTGCTCTTCGTATTTCCCACCCGCTTTGTCAAAAAATCGTCTTTGTTATTTTTAATTCCTCCGTATGTTTTGAATTTGCCTGCAATTTAATTGCAAGATGCAAGGCGGCGACTTTCTTACGAAGTGTATCTCTTCAAATCCTTTTTCAACTTACCGAAAAATACCGAAAAGTCCTTTTGTGGTTTTTCGGTATTTTTTATGAAAAAGTCCAAAAAAAAATTGCGGCAATTTAGGAAATATTATATAATGAATTTATGGTTTGTACCAAATAATGAAGGAAAAGGAATGATAAAGATGAAAAAGTTTTTCAAGGAGTTTAAGGAGTTTATCAGCAAGGGAAATGTCATGGATATGGCGGTCGGCATTATCATCGGCGGTGCGTTTACAGCAATCGTAACATCATTGGTAGAGGACATAATCTCTCCGATTCTTGGACTGTTCGGCGGACTGAATTTCAGTGAGATGAGTGTTACGCTGCTGGGAGATGTCACGCTGAATTATGGAAGTTTTCTTACGGCAATTATTAACTTTCTTATTATGGCGCTGGTAATTTTTGCTCTGATTAAAGCGCTGAATTCTGCATCGAAAAGGATGAAAAAAACGGAAGAAGAACTTCCGGCAGAACCGACAACGAAAGTTTGTCCGTTTTGTAAAAGTGAGATTGCCATAGATGCGGTCAGATGTCCGCATTGTACATCTGTTCTGGAAGAAAAATAGAGGATGGAAGAGGAGGAAAATTTCAGGATGAGACAACGGGCAAAAAAGATATTAGCCGTCATGCTTTCCCTGCTTGTGAGCATTCCGGCTGTTCCTGTCCGAAATGTTGTGGCAGCAGCGGGGGGGAATGTCATTTTTACGGAGGAACAGGATAATGTGGTAGGCAGTTATGGGTCGGAGCGCTCCACACTGTTTAATGATGACTGGAAATTTTATCTTGGGAAATCGTCGGATGCCCAGAACGTGCAGTTTAATGATTCTTCCTGGAAGAATGTGAGACTGCCGCATGATTTTAGTATTTCTCAGACTTTTACAACGAGCGGCGAGGCAGAGAGCGGCTTTCTTCCTGGAGGAACCGGCTGGTATCGCAAGAAGTTTACGCTTCCGGCATCCTGTAACGGGAAAAATGTGGTTTTGAATTTTGACGGCGTATATTCTCACGCATATGTATATATAAATGGGACGAAAGTCGGAGAGAATCATTACGGCTATACATCTTTTGCATTTGATATTACAGATTACATTACCTGCGATGGAGTTACCGAAAATGTGATCGCAGTACAGGCAGTAAATAATGTGCCGTCGAGCCGCTGGTATTCGGGCAGCGGTATTTACCGTGATGTGAAGCTGGTGATTACAGATCCGGTACACGTCGCATTAAACGGTACTTATGTTACAACGCCGAACCTGAAAAACAGCAACGGAAGCGACGGTACGGTGAATGTGGCGGTAGAGGTGCAGAATGATGGTACAGGCGCAGCAAACGTAACGGTTCGCAATACGATATTCGAAAAGAACAAAAAAGAAGCGGTAGCCAGTGCGGAGACGGCTGTTACGGTAAGAGAGGGTGCGTCTGTTACCGTCAATGCGAATCCGGCAGTCTCTTCGCCCAAGCTGTGGTCTTTCGATGCGCCGAACCTTTATGTCGTACGTACAGATATTCTTAAGAACGGCGTCATACTGGATACTTATGATACGGAATTTGGATTTAAGTGGTATGAGTTTGTGGCGAATGTTGGCTTCAGGCTGAACGGAGAGAACGTAAAGCTGAATGGTGTGTGTATGCACCATGACCAGGGGGCGCTGGGTTCCGCGGCGTATGGGGACGCTATGCGGAGACAGCTTACAATTCTGAAAGATATGGGAGTCAATACGATTCGTGCGACGCATAATCCGTATGCGGAAAACTTTATCGACCTTTGTAATGAACTGGGGATTCTGGTCATTGAGGAGGCGTTTGATGGATGGTCGCGTCCGAAGAACGGAAACAGCAGTGACTTTTCCACGCATTTTAATGTAAATCTTACATCGGATAATCAAGTGATCGGCGGCAGCAGTTCTATGACCTGGGCGGAGTTTGCGATCAAATCTATGGTCAGACGTGACAGGAATGATGCCTCGATCCTCCTGTGGTCCCTCGGAAATGAGATTACAGAAGGCGCGTCCGGTGATACTTCGGATTATGGAACGATCAGCCAAAACCTGATTCAGTGGATAGAACAGGAAGATACGGCGCATCCGGTGACCTTTGGCGATAATCGGAGAACGACTGGAGGCGTGACCGGACAGGTGGGGCGCAATATTTACGATGCAGGCGGGGTCGTTGGGTTTAATTATGGCTCCATTTCCGAACTGGATTCTTTGAAAAATACATATCCCGTCATGCTTTACAGTGAGACGGCATCCGCTACCAACAGCCGGGGGATTTATGTTTCACAGAATAATAATTCAGATGCGGATGGAAAGCTGCACCTGACCTCTTATGATACCTCTACGGTAGGTTGGGGAAAGACGGCGCATGACTCGATGTGGAATGTCATGACAAGGGACTATATCGCAGGAGAATGTGTATGGACAGGTTTCGATTACATCGGGGAACCAACGCCGTATAACGGAACCGGAACGGGGAGTGTATCCGGGCAGGGGGCAGTTCCGAACAGCAGTTATTTCGGCATCGTTGACACGGCCGGATTTCCGAAGGATACCTATTATCTTTATCGCAGCCAGTGGAACCAGAAAGAGAATACCCTGCATCTTGTGACGGCGTGGGACAGTGATAATATGATGACCACAAGTGGAAAGACGCCGGTATGGGTATATTCCAATGCGGCAAGGGTCGATCTGTATCGAAACGGAACCAAGATCGGAACCGCTAACCGCACGAAAAATACGACAGATGCGGGACACGTTTACTATACCTACACGACACAGACGAATAACAGTAGTGTATGCACTACATCATCCGGTTCAGGCAGCACATCCCTGTATGCGGTATTCAATGTTACCTATGCGTCAGGAACGATTTCCGCAAGGGCTTATGATGAGAAAGGAACAGAAATTACAGATACCTGTAAAGGAAACCGCACGGTATCTACTCCGGGCGCAGTCAATAAACTGGTGGTAAAAGAAAAGACAGAAGAGATTTTTGCGGATGGAAGCAGTCTTTCCTATATTTCGGTAGATGTGACGGATGCGAGCGGAAAGCTGGATACAACGGCAGCGAACGAGATTACCTTTACATTAGAGGGAAACGGGGAAATCGTGGGTGTAGACAATGGCGATCAGGCAACGACAGAAAAATACCAGCAGGCGTCGGTTCTGACCAGTACGACTTCCGCGCACATAAAGGCTTATGCCGGAAAAGCGCTCGCAATCGTTCGTTCCACCACGGAAGCGGGAAGTTTTCGTGTTAATATTTCCTCAAGCGGATTGACGGGGGCTTCCGTGTCTGTCACTACAAAGCAGGCAGAACAGCAGACGGCGAATGGAATCATCAGCTATCGGATGTCCAGGCACTGCTATGCACCGCTGGGAACCACAGGGCTTTCGCTTCCTGAGAAGGTGACGGTTTCTTATGCGGACGGCGCCGCAAAGGAAGCTTCGGTAAGCTGGAGCGCTTATGACAGAGCAAATCTTCAGACGCCGGGATTCTTTTTGGAAGAGGGCACGGTATCCGATGGAAAAGAAAATATCGGTGTTTATATCACTGTTCACGTATATGATGAAATTGCAGGAGCGGCGAATTATTCTGCAATTACCCAGCCAGGGGAAGTACCTGTGCTTCCGGATACCGCTATGACTTATGATTCCGATGGCGGTGAGTTTGAGGAATTTCCGGTCACATGGGATATGAGCAACGTAAAAGAAAGCAGTTTTGCGGCAGCAGGAACGCTGGTTTCTATTTCGGGAAATGTGGCGGCGCTCGGAAATACTTACCCGGTAACGGCAAGTATTCGTGTAGTGGAACCGATTGCGGGAGAACTGGAAAACATTGCGCCTGATGCGAGCTCCATGACGGAAAGCTGTAATCCTACCGCAGATACGCTGGCATCGCTGAATAACGGAGTGAAATACAGTCCGGCTGCCGATGGTACGGCGCAGCGCTGGACAAACTGGAACGATGCGACAGGCAGTGATCCGATCATCACTCTGAGATGGGACACGGCGCATACGGTTACGGCAATCAAGATGTATTATTATCATGACGCAAATGGCTATGGAGAGCCGGAAGAGATTACGTTCAGGTATTCTCTGGACGGGATAAATTATGCAGCCATCGGTTATGCAGCCCCTGTTTCGCTTACAAACGTATCCGGGCAGAGTGAAAATGGTTATCTTTATAACCTGAATACTTCTGTAAATCCGGTTGCAATTCAGATCGTGATGAAGGAAAGACAGGTGGGAAGCCATCCGTTTATAGGAGTTACGGAAATCGAGGTTATGGCGACCAGCTATTCCTATATCGCGAATACTTCAGCAGCTCTGGATGGCATCAGTACCGGAGGCACAGCGATTCCAGGATTTGATCCAAAAGAAACGGAATATGAAGTGGAGACATTGGAAAATATTACCGTGTCCAACAGCCAGAATGCAGCAGTTACAATTCTTCCTGCAAAGAATGATAAGGTGGTGATTCTTACCGCGTCTGAAGATGGAAAGAGTTCGAAAAAGTATACGCTTACAAGGTCGGACAAGACGGAAGAGGAAAAAATCGCGGCGGCAAGGCAGAAGCTTACAGCGGCTATTGAGAATGCAGGAAGCAAGGAAGAGGAGAAGTATACCGAAGATTCTTATCAGGCGATGCAGACGGCAAAGGAGGCGGCGCAGGCAGTACTTGCAAAGCAGAACGCCACCAGAAAAGAGCTTGAGGATGCTTTGACAAATTTGCAGACAGCCATAAACAGGCTGGAGGACAGGCCGGAAGAAAAGCCGGATAACACAGAAATTTTAAGACAGTTGGCACAGGCTGTTGCAGAGGCGGAGGCGAAAGATGCGTCAAAGTATACGGCGACGACCTATAGCACGATGGAGACTGCGCTGAAAAGGGCAAGAGAAGTGCTCGCAGGGCAGGAACCGGAAAAGGAAGAAATTGAGGAAGCACTGGAAAATCTTAATACGGCGATTCTTAATCTGAAAGAAAAGACGGAAGAGAAACCGGATACGACAGAGCTTCTTGCGCAGTTAACGGCTGCAATCAGGGAAGCGGCGACAAAAGAAGAAGCAGACTATACGGAGGAATCTTTTGCGAGATTAGAAGAAGCCAGAGAAGCCGCAGAAGGAATTTTGAATCTTTCAAATGCTACAGAGCAGCAAATCAGCGATGCGCTGGCAAAACTGCGGGCGGCAATGGACGGATTGGAGCAGAGGGAACCGGTAAATGAGGAACTTACCAAAAGCAGAGAACAACTTCAGGACGTCCTCGGAGAAGCAGGGGAAAAGCAGGAGTCAGACTACACGGCGGATTCTTTTGAAAAACTGACGGAAGCAAAGGCGGCAGCAGAAAGTATTCTGAACAATTCGAATGCTACCGTATCGGAAATCAAAGCGGCGATGGAGAATCTGAAAGCAGCATTGCTTGCATTGAAAGAGAAGGAGCCGGAGGAAACAGAAAAGCCTGTAGAGACGGAAAAACCGATAGAAACAGAAAAGCCGGATACTGAAGATGAACTTCCCAAAAAAGGAAGTCTACACCTTGTAAAAAATTCATGGTATAAAATTACAAAGTCAGACCGGACGAATGGAACCGTTACGTTTATGAAGCCAAAGAAGAAGAATCTGAAACGTCTGATGATTCCGGCAAAAGTAACGATTCAGGGTGTGACATTCAAGGTTACGGCGATTGCATCCGGCGCATGTAAAAATAATAAGAAGCTGACAAAGGTAACGATTGGGAGCAATGTGACGGCGATTGGAAAGGCGGCTTTTGCAGGAGACAGGAAGCTTAAGAGAATCGTGATACAAGCGAAAGGGCTCAAAAAAGTGGGAAAAGGCGCCCTGCGGAATATTCATCCATCATGCAAAATTAAAGTCGTCAAAAAGCAGTGGAAGAAATACCGCAGGCTTCTGAAAGGGAAAGGTCAGAAACCCACAGTGAAAATTGTGAAATAGATGGAGGACGAAGATGAAAATAGCGATTGGCAATGACCATGCTGCGGTTGAAATGAAAAATGAAATTGTCAAATATCTGAATGCAAAAGGATATGAGATGATAAATGTAGGAACGGATACGAACGAAAGCTGTAATTATGCAGAATTTGGAGAGAAAGTCGCAAATCTCGTCGCATCAAAAGAGGCAGATTATGGAATCCTTATCTGCGGTACAGGCGTGGGCATCTCGATAGCGGCCAATAAGGTGAACGGCATACGCGCATGTGTGTGCAGTGAGCCGCTGACCGCCCAGCTCTCAAAGCAGCATAATAACAGCAACATACTTGCGTTTGGCGCGCGGATCATTGGCATTGAAACGGCAAAGATGATTGTAGACTGCTGGCTGAATGCTGAATATGAAGGCGGCAGGCACGAGAAACGTGTTTCGTATTTTACAGAGATTGAAGAAAAACAGAAGGAACAATAAAATAGCATTCTGGTTGGATATTTTGACCAAAAAAGATTGTTAAAAAAATATCAATTCTGTAAAAAATCAGCCTATCTTTTTTGGGATGCGCATATTATACTTCTTATATACAAAGAATACTCACAGACTTGCAAAGGAAACAGGAAATCTATGATGAAGTGTAAGGAGGTATTATATGCGTATCTTATTTTTTGGGACGAAAAGCTATGACGAAACATTTTTCAGGAAATTCTTGGAGAAAGAAAATTATCATGACCTGGATATCCATTTTATTGAGCCGAATCTGACGCCGGAAACTGCAAGGCTGGCAGATGGATACGAAGCGGTATGTGCGTTTGTGAATATGGATTTGGGGACAGAGACAATCGGGATTCTGCATGAATGTGGCGTTAAGCTGATTTTGATGCGATGTGCGGGATTTAATAATGTAGATCTGGAGCAGGCGGCAAAGTTTGGAATGACTGTGATGCGTGTGCCAAGCTATTCTCCGGAAGCAGTGGCGGAACATGCGATGGCGCTGGTTCTGACGGCGAACCGCCATATGCACAAAGCTTATGTTAAAGGACGTGAAAATGATTTCAGCCTGAGTGGGCTGATGGGAGTGAATTTATATGGAAAGACAGCGGGAATCGTAGGTACAGGAAAAATCGGAGCGGCGATGGCAAGAATCTGTCATGGATTTGGTATGAGAGTCATCGGCTATGACATGTATCAGAATCCGTCTCTGGATTTTCTGGAGTATGTGGATTTTGAACATCTTTTGGCAGAGTCGGATCTGATTTCCCTTCACTGCCCGCTTTTTGAAGAGAATTACCACATGATTAATACCGAAACAATCAATAAGATGAAGGATGGTGTGATTCTGGTAAATACTTCGAGAGGGGCATTAATCAAAACGATGGACCTGGTACAGGGAATCCGTGACGGGAAGTTTTTTGCAGTAGGTCTGGATGTATACGAGGAAGAAACGGGAAGCGTTTATGAAGATATGTCGGAACAAATTCTGGGGCATTCCACGATGGCAAGGCTTTTGTCATTCCCGAATGTGATGGTTACCTCCCACCAGGGGTTCCTTACAAAGGAGGCATTAGAAGCGATCAGCCATACAACGCTGGATAATGCGCAGGCGTTTGTAGAGGGCAGAAAGAACGGGAACGAGCTGTAATCAGGTTTTGAGATAAGAAAACAGCTTACATGTCAGAAGGTATAAATACCGGAACATGTAAGCTGTTTTCTATGTTCACAATGTCGAAAAATTGTGCTAGAATGAGTATCAGCAACAGTTGCATATGAGGCTGAAAATGGAGAGGAGACAGGAGAATGAAGGACTTTAAAGAGTGGCTTTCTGATTATCTGAGATATTTTCTGCTGGCTGCTATTATCATTCTGATTATAGGCGCGGCAATTCTTGGAATCAGCATTTATTCGAAAGTAGTAAACGACGGGAAAGGGCAAAAAGAGACAACAAAGCAGACGGAGACGGCAAAGGAACCGGAAAGCCAGAAGGAAAGTGAAAAACAGACGGAGTCAGAGAAGAAAAGCGAGAAATTCACGGAGACACAGACAGAAGCTCCTACAGAACCTCCTACGGAGCGGCAGACAGAAACACAGACAGAAGCACAAACGGAACCGCAGACAGAGCCGCAGACAGAACCTCCTACGGAGCCGCAGCCGGTGTATCTGACGATGCAGGGAAGCTGTTATCTCCGGGCGGAACCGAGTACGGAATCGCAAATTATTGGTGAATACTGGGCTGGAACGACCGTACAGTTTCTGGAGGATGTGGGCGGCTGGTATAAGGTGAGCGTGGATGGAATGACCGGCTACATGGGAGCAAGATTTTTTTAGCAGCGGTACATAATAATATGATCTGGGAAACAGGAGAAACAGAAAATGACGAAAAAACAACGGGCTTTGGAAGTGATTGAAAGATTGAAGAAGGAATACCCGGATGCGGGATGTACACTGGACTATGACGAGGCGTGGAAGCTGTTGGTCAGCGTCCGGCTGGCGGCCCAGTGTACGGATGCGCGTGTGAACGTGGTAGTTGAGAAGCTGTATGAGAAATATCCGGATGTGGAGGCGCTGGCGAATGCCGCGCCGGAGGAGATCGAGGAGATCGTAAGACCCTGCGGCCTGGGGAAAAGTAAGGCAAGAGATATCAGCGCCTGCATGAAGATTCTGAGAGATGAATATGGAGGAAAGGTACCGAAGGATTTTGACGCGCTTTTAAGGCTTCCGGGAGTCGGAAGGAAGAGTGCAAACCTGATTATGGGCGATGTATTCGGAGAGCCTGCCATCGTAACGGACACGCATTGTATTCGGTTGGTGAACCGGATTGGGCTGGTGGACGGTATCAAAGAACCGAAAAAAGTGGAGATGGCGCTGTGGAAGATCATTCCGCCAAAGGAGGGCAGTGACTTCTGCCATCGCCTGGTTTATCATGGAAGGGACGTCTGTACAGCGAGGACAAAGCCGTTCTGCGACAGGTGCTGTCTGGAAGATATTTGCAAAAAGAACTCGATTTAGAGACTTTTGGGTAGAATAGAAAAAAATTCGATTTTTTTCCTTTTTGGTATGGTTATTTTGTATGATTAATGTTAAAATTAAGGTAAGACTTTGTGAGTTCTATACACAGAGGGAAAGAAAAGGAGGATATTTATGAAACAACGTACAAAAAAACTGATGGCTGTCATGCTTTCAGTCGCCATGAGTGCATCCATGTTGCCGGCTCAGGCGATTGTAGCAGCGCCGACATCGGGAGTCACCTTCACAGAGGCGCAGGATATCCAGGTCAGCCATTATGGGGAGGAACGTTCCACGCTCTTTAACGATGGCTGGAAATTCTCGCTGGGCAGATCTTCTTCGGCATACAGACCAGAGTTCAATGATGCAGATTGGGAAAACGTGACTTTACCGCATGACTTTAGTATTTTTCAGAATTTTACTCCAAGCGGGGAGGCAGAGAGCGGCTTTCTTCCCGGAGGGACCGGATGGTATCGTAAGAGCTTTACCCTGCCGGAATCCTGTGCGGGAAAGAGAATGGTTCTGAACTTTGATGGTGTATATTCTCATGCCGCCGTTTATGTAAATGGAACGAAGGTGGGAGAGCATCATTACGGTTATACGGCTTTTGCATTTGACATCACGGATTATGTCAAATGTGATGGTTCCAGTGAGAATGTGATTGCTGTAGAGGCAGTGAATAATATACCTTCCAGCCGCTGGTATTCAGGAAGCGGTATCTACCGTGATGTGACCCTTCTGGTAACCGATCCGGTTCATGTGGCGCTGAATGGTACCTTTGTTACCACGCCGAATCTGAAAGACAGCAGCGGGACTGACGGTACGGTAAAAGTAGCTGTAGATGTTCAGAACGACAGCACGGCTTCTGCAAATGTCACCGTACGCAATACGGTATATGAGAAAGATGGCACGACAGCCGTAGCTACAGACTCTGCAACGGCTTCGGTAGAGGCTGGAGCTACTGTAACGGTAGATACCATGCCGATCGTTTCTTCACCGAAGCTGTGGTCTATTGACGAGCCGAATCTTTATTATGTACGTACAGAGATTCTTCAGGGCAGCGAAGTCGTTGATACATACGATACAGAATTCGGATTCAAATGGTATGAATTTGTAGATAATGTAGGCTTTAAACTGAACGGGGAAAATGTAAAGATCAACGGCGTATGTATGCACCATGACCAGGGAGCGCTTGGCTCTGCGGCATATCGTGACGCGATTTACCGTCAGCTTTCGATTCTGAAGGATATGGGAACCAATACCATCCGTATCACCCACAATCCGGGCGCCGAAGTCTATGTGGATGTCTGCAACGAACTGGGACTTCTGGTAATCGAAGAAATGTTTGACGGGTGGAACCTGCCGAAAAACGGAAACAGCAATGACTTTTCCACACATTTCGACCAGAATCTGACAGCGGATAATCAGATTATTGATGGTGACCCTTCTATGACATGGGCAGAGTTTGTCATGAAAGCGACCATCAAGAGAGACCGGAACGATGCTTCCATTATTCTGTGGTCTTTGGGAAATGAGATTCAGGAAGGAACCGGAGGTTGGAATGACTGGGGCGGACATGCAAGAAATCTGATCAAATGGGCGGCGGAGGTTGATACGACGCATCCTTTGACGTCTGGCGCAAACAATCGTTCGGTTAGCGATGATGACAGCAACTCCGCAGTCGTAAATAAACTTATTTATGAGAATGGCGGCGTGGCAGGCTTCAATTATGGAAACATGAGTGGGATGAACAGCTTACATCAGACCTATCCGGTATTCCTTTACAGTGAGACAGCGTCTGCGACAACAAGCCGCGGCATCTATGTGAGTCAGGCAAACAATTCAAACGCAGATGGAAAGATGCACCTGACATCTTATGACACCTCCAGTGTGGGATGGGGAAAAACGGCGCATGCTTCCATGTGGGATACCATGACGACTGACTGGCTGGCAGGAGAATGTGTATGGACAGGATTTGACTATATCGGAGAGCCGACGCCCTGGAATGGAACAGGAACGGGAGATGGAGGCCGCGGTTCTGTCCCGAACAGCAGCTATTTTGGTATCGTAGAGACAACCGGTTTTGCGAAGGATAATTACTATCTCTATCGCAGTCAGTGGAATAAAGATGCGAATACGCTGCATCTGGTAACCGCATGGGACAGCGACAATATGATGACGTCCAATGGAAAAACACCGGTATGGGTATATTCCAATGCGGCAAGGGTCGATCTGTACCGAAACGGAACCAAGATCGGAACAGCTACCCGAAATGTGAATACTACACCAGCAGGACATGTTTACTATACCTACACGACACAGAGCGAAAATAACAGTGTCTGCACGACATCTTCAGGCTCCGGAAGTACTTCTTTGTATTCTGTCTTTAACGTTGCTTATGAGGCGGGAACGATCTCTGCAAGAGCTTATGATGAGAGCGGAACAGAGATTACAAATACCTGTAAAGGAAACCGCACGGTATCTACTCCGGGAACAGTCAATAAACTGGTGGTAAAAGAAAAGACAGAAGAGATTCTTGCAGATGGAAGCAGCCTTGCATACATTGCAGTGGACGTGACGGATGCAAATGGAAATCTGGATACCACGGCAGATAATGATATTACCTTTACCCTGGAAGGAAACGGAGAAATCATGGGCGTTGATAACGGCGACCAGGCGACGACAGAAAAATATCAGCAGTCGTCCGTTCTGACGAGCAAGACGTCTGCCCATATTAAGGCATTTTCCGGTAAAGCGCTCGTAATTGTGCGTTCTACCACAAAGGCAGGCACGATTACGGTAGATATTTCTTCAAACGGGCTGACAGGCGAAACGGTTGTCATCAATTCGAAACAGGTGGAAGGAACCGCAGAAAATGGTATTGAGAGCTATCGGATGTCCAAGCACTGCTATGCTCCGATAGGAACAGCTTCGCTTACTTTGCCTGCTACCCTGCCTGTGACTTTCGCAGATGGCACAACTGGAAATTTGGGAGTAACATGGGAATCTTATAATAGAGCAAACTTACAGAAATCAGGTCTGTTCCAGGTAAAGGGAACGCTGACGAACGGAGCAGAGAAAATCGCTGTGGCTATGACCGTACATGTATATGGTGAAATCGTGGGAGCAAAAAATTATTCTACGATTACGGCGCCGAACGTGATGCCGTCTCTTCCGGTAGCCTTGATGACTTATTACGCAGATGGAACTGCCTTTGAGGAATCTCCGGTTACCTGGGATCTGGCAGGGATTACTGCGGCAAGCTTTGCAAATATTGGAGACATCAAAGAAATCAAAGGAACGGTAACGGCGCTTGGAAAGACATATCCGGTAACGGCAAGCGTCCGTGTGGCGGAACCTATTTACGGAGACAAGCAGAATATTGCCCCGGCTGCCAGCGATTTAAGCTCGAATGCTACCGGTGATACACTGACCGCTATTAACAATGGCATTAAATATGCTTCATCAGATGGTACCAGTCAGCGTTGGTCGAACTGGCCGGAAAGAAACGGTTCGGAAGCGGCGACTATCACTATGGCATGGGATACGGCACATCTGGTGGATCAGGTCAACCTGTATTATTATCTGGAGGATCACGCAGCTTCACAGGCACCGACCAGCGTTGCTTTTGAGTATTCTCTGGATGGCAGTACATTTACTCCTGTTGGACATGGAGACCCGACGGCGCTTCCTTCCGAAGCTGGAAAAGCAGAAAACGGATATAGCTTCCAACTGGATGAAGCAATTAACCCGATTGCCTTCAGAATTGTACTGGGACATGACGCAGGCAAATTCATCGGTCTTACAGAAGTGGAAATTATGGAGACTACCATTTCCTATGAAGAGAATACTTCCGCAGATCTCGATGGCATTCTTGTAGGCGGAAAGGCAATCGCAGGCTTCCAGCCGAATGTGACAGAATATACGGTGGATTCTCTGGAGAATATTACGGTAGTGAACAGCAACAATGCGTCGGTAACGATCCTTTCAGATCCTGGAGTCAAGGCAACGATCCTTTCTGTATCTGAGGATGGAAAGACGACAAAGACGTATACGCTGATAAAGGCAGTTTCCGCAGCAGAGAAAGCAGATGCGTCTGCGAAGCTTGCGGCGGCGAAGAAAATTGATGGAAGCCTGTATACACCGGAAAGCTATGCAAAGCTTCAGAGTGCAATCGCGGCTTTGGAGAAAAATCTGAACAGTGCAAACAGCAAGGAGCTGGCAGCATATGTGAATGCACTCGTAAACGCACAGAATGCGCTGGTGAAGAAAACGACAACTACACAGCCTCCGAGAGATTCAAAAGTAGGCAATGGACGTTACCAGGTGGTCAGCGAAAGTAAAAAGACAGCGAAGCTGGTAAGCGTTATCAATAAAAAAGCAACAAAGATGAATGTTCCGGCAACGGTTAAGATTGGCGGCCAAACCTATAAAGTGGTTGAGGTGGGAAGCAATGCGATGAAGGGAGCTTCCAAACTGAAAAAAGTGACCCTCGGCTCAAATGTCACCACAATCGGAAAACAGGCATTCATGAACTGCAAGAACCTGAAATCCGTTCTGTTAAAGGGCAAGGCGCTGAAAACCATCAAGTCAGGTGCGTTTAAAAAGACTTCTTCGAAGCTGGTGGTAAGCGCGAAAAAGATGAATAAGAAAGAAAAAGCAAAACTGCTGAAGAAGCTGAAAAAAGCAGGAGCAGGAAAGAAAGTAAAAGTGAAATAAAGAAACAAAGGAATCCCCCGCAGAAGTGCGGGGGATTGTTTGGTTAAAAGAAATATTTATTATTTGTTTGCTTCCACTTCAGCCATCTTCATGGCACGAACCTTCAGCGGAAGCCCAAACAGTGTGATGAAGCCGCTGGCGTCATTGTGATCATACAGATCTCCGGTCGTAAAGCTTGCCAGTGATTCGTTATACAGTGAATAAGGAGAAGTCGTCCCGGCTTTGATGATATTTCCTTTATAAAGCTTGAACTTTACTTCACCGGTCACGTATTCCTGCGTCACATCTACAAATGCCTGAATAGCCTCACGCAGAGGTGTGAACCATTTTCCTTCGTATACGATCTGGGCAAATTTATTTCCCATATCTTTTTTAACTTCCATCGTGGCGCGATCCAGAACCAGTTCTTCAAGCTGTGCGTGTGCTTCCATCAGGATGGTTCCGCCCGGTGTTTCATAAACGCCGCGGGATTTCATGCCTACGACACGGTTTTCTACGATATCGACAATACCGATTCCATGTTTCCCGCCGAGCTCGTTCAGCTTTGTGATGATTTCGGAAACTTTCATCTTTTCGCCGTTGATGCTGGTGGGAACACCCTTTTCAAAGGTCATGGTCACATATTCACCCTCGTCCGGAGCTTTCTCCGGAGAAACCCCTAAGACCAGAAGATGGTCATAGTTCGGTTCATTTCCAGGCTCTTCCAGTTCCAGACCTTCATGGCTGATGTGCCACAGATTACGGTCGCGGCTGTAGCTGGAGTCTGCGGAGAACGGAAGGTCGATGCCGTGCTGTTTGCAGTATTCGATTTCATCTTCGCGGGACTGCATGGTCCATACATCGGTCATACGCCAGGGAGCGATAATTTTCAGATCAGGAGCCAGCGCTTTGATACCAAGCTCAAAACGAATCTGGTCGTTTCCTTTTCCCGTAGCGCCGTGGCAGATAGCCGTAGCGCCTTCTTTACGGGCGATTTCTACCAGCCTTTTGGCAATGACCGGACGTGCCATAGAGGTTCCGAGCAGGTATTTATTTTCGTAGACGGCGCCTGCCTTTACGCATGGCATGATGTAGTCGTCACAAAATTCGTCAATGATGTTTTCAATATATAATTTGCTGGCGCCGGAAAGTTTTGCTCTTTCTTCCAGACCATCCAGCTCATTTCCCTGTCCGCAGTCGATACAGCAGCAGACAACATCGTAATCAAAATTTTCTTTCAGCCAGGGAATGATGGCTGTGGTATCCAGTCCGCCGGAATACGCCAAAATAACTTTTTCTTTCATAGTGAAGTCCTCCTCTTCATCAGTATACTAAATTGACTATCACTTACTATACAACAACACTTCCGATTATGCAAGCACTAATTTCAAAAAAGTGTATAAAAATGCAAAAAAAATAGAATACACAATGAAAATGGCAAGAATTTAAAAATATGGTTGCATATTATTCATTATGAATGTATAATTATTCTCGCCCACATAAAAATCCTCTGTTGGAAAAGGCTTTACTTCGGCAGGTGATTGTATTATGATGGTAACGATTCGGAACAGAGGATATTACGAGACGTTCTAAAATTTGGAAAAAGGAGTGACGAAAATGAAAATAGGAATTATTGGGGCAACGGGCTATGCCGGGGGCGAGCTGGTCAGGCTTTTAATGGGACATCCGAAAGCAGAGATCGTATGGTATGGTTCCAGAAGTTACATAGATAAGAAGTATTATGAAGTTTTTCAGAATATGTTTCAGATCGTGGATGAGAAATGTATGGATGACAATATGGAGGATCTGGTAAAACAGGTAGACGTGGTCTTTACAGCAACGCCACAGGGATTTTGCGCATCGGTTTTGACGGAAGAAATACTTTCCAAAGTAAAGATCATTGATCTGAGTGCAGATTTTCGGATCAAGGATGTAAAGACATACGAAGAGTGGTATAAAATCGAACATAAATCGCCGCAGTTTCTGGAAGAGGCCGTTTACGGTCTGTGCGAAGTGAATCGGGAAGCTGTGAAAAAGGCAAGGCTGGTGGCAAATCCAGGCTGTTATCCGACATGCAGTACGCTTTCCATTTATCCGCTGGTAAAAGAAGGACTGATCGATCCAAATACGATTATCATTGATGCGAAGTCAGGAACCTCCGGGGCAGGAAGAGGGGCGAAAGTAGATAATCTCTACTGTGAGGTCAATGAGAATATGAAAGCATACGGGGTGAGCACGCACAGACATACACCGGAAATCGAAGAGCAGCTCGGTTATGCGGCGGGACAGAAAGTGACTTTGAATTTTACGCCGCATCTCGCTCCGATGAATCGGGGGATTCTGGTGACGGCTTATGCCTCCTTGACAAAAGACGTTACCTATGAGGAAGTAAAGGCAGTGTATGACAAATACTATGCAAAAGAAAAGTTTGTCCGGGTACTGGATCAGGATGTGTGTCCGCAGACAAAGTGGGTGGAAGGAAGCAATTTTGTAGATGTGAACTTTAAGATTGATTCACGTACCGGGCGTATCATTATGATGGGAGCGATGGACAATCTGGTGAAAGGCGCTGCCGGTCAGGCAGTGCGGAATATGAATCTGATGTTTGGGCTGGACGAGACACTGGGGCTTTGCCAGGCGCCAATGTTCCCATAAGGAAAAGGAGAAAAAGAATGGAGATCATACAGGGCGGCGTGACCGCTGCAAAAGGGTTTTATGCAATCGGCATTCACGCCGGAATAAAAAAAGAAAAAAAGGATATGGCAATGCTTTATAGCAAGACGCCCTGTGCGGCGGCAGGAACTTTCACCACAAACGTGGTAAAAGCCGCCCCCGTAAAATGGGATCAGAATCTGGTATACCATTATCCCCTGGCACACGCAGTCGTGGTAAACAGCGGCGTGGCAAATGCGTGTACCGGAGAGGAAGGATATGGGTATTGCAGAGAAACAGCGGGCAAAGCGGCAGAGCTTTTAGGCGTTAAAGAGACGGAAGTATTGGTAGGCTCGACGGGTGTGATTGGCCGTCAGATACCGATCGATACGATAAAAAAAGGCATTGAGACAATGGTTCCATTGCTGTCGGATTCCAGAGAAGCCGGGGCTTTGGCGGCAGAGTCGATCATGACGACAGACACGGTAAAAAAAGAGGCGGCGGTACAGATAGAACTGGGAGGAAAAACCGTTACGATTGGCGGCATGTGCAAAGGAGCCGGCATGATTCACCCGAATATGTGTACCATGCTTAGTTTTGTCACCACGGATGCGGCTATTTCCAAAGAAATGCTCCAGAAAGCTTTAAGCGCGGATGTACAGGATACTTATAATATGATTTCTGTGGATGGAGATACTTCCACGAATGATACCGTGCTGCTGCTGGCAAACGGAATGGCGGAAAATCCGGAGATTACAGAGGAAGGGGCGGATTATCAGGCTTTTCTGGCGGCGCTTAACTATGTAAATACGGAACTTGCGAAAAAGATGGCGGGAGACGGTGAAGGGGCTACCGCACTGTTTGAGGTAAAAGTCATTGGAGCGGAATCGAAGGAACAGGCGGTGACTCTGAGTAAGTCGATCGTCACTTCCAATCTGACGAAAGCGGCCATTTATGGACATGATGCGAACTGGGGGCGCATTCTGTGTGCAATGGGTTATTCCGGCGCACAGTTTGACCCGGAAAAGGTGGATCTGTTCTTTAAGAGCGCTGCCGGTGAAATGCAGATCATAAAGGACGGCGTGGCCGTGGACTACAGCGAGGAGCAGGCCACGGTCGTCCTGTCCCAGCCCGAGGTGACGGCGG
>CAJKKX010000006.1 GCA_905200565.1 uncultured Lachnospiraceae bacterium | reverse complement strand
CAGCATACACATTCTGTCGATTCCGAAACCGATCCCGCCTGTCGGCGGCATACCGATCATCAGTGCATTCAGGAAGTCCTCATCCGTATGGTTCGCTTCCTCGTCGCCCTGCGCAAACTGCTCTTCCTGAGCGGCGAAACGCTCCTGCTGGTCGATCGGGTCGTTTAACTCGGAATAGGCATTGGCCATTTCCCAGCCGGTCATGAAGAATTCGAAACGCTCGACGTATTCCGGATTTTCCGGTTTCTTTTTCGTCAGCGGTGAGATTTCAACCGGATGATCCATAACAAAGGTCGGCTGTATCAGGTGTTCCTCCACGAATTCTTCGAAGAACAGGTTCAGAATGTCGCCTTTCTTATGTCTTTCTTCATATTCAATATGATGCTCTCTGGCTGCGGCTCTGGCTTCTTCCAGCGAGTGAATTTCATGGAAATCTACTCCGGAATATTTCTTAACGGCGTCGACCATCGTGATTCTCTCGAACGGCTTTTCGAGATCCATCTCAATTCCCTGATAAGTAATGGTCGTCGTTCCAAGAACCTCCTGCGCCACGTGGCGATACAGATTTTCGGTAAGATCCATCATTCCGTTGTAATCGGTGTAAGCCTGATAAAGCTCCATCAATGTGAATTCCGGATTATGTCTGGTATCCAGACCTTCGTTGCGGAATACGCGTCCGATTTCATAAACACGCTCCAGCCCTCCTACGATCAGTCTTTTCAGGTAAAGCTCCAGGGAAATACGGAGCTTGAAATCCTCATCCAGCGCATTAAAATGTGTTTCGAAAGGTCTTGCCGCCGCGCCGCCCGCATTTGCTACCAGCATAGGCGTTTCCACTTCCATAAATCCCTGCGCATCCAGATATTTGCGGATGCTGCTGATGATTTTGGAACGCTTGATAAAGGTATCCTTTACCTCCGGATTCATGATCAGGTCCACATAACGCTGACGATAACGAATATCCGTATTGGTCAGCCCGTGAAATTTCTCCGGAAGAATCTGGAGACTTTTGCTTAAAAGCGTCACTTCGGAAGCATGAATGGAAGTCTCTCCGGTCCTGGTGCGGAATACTTCTCCCTTTAAGCCGACAATATCGCCGATGTCCATTTTCTTGAATGCCTTATATGCGTCTTCCCCAATGCTGTCTCTGGCAACATAAGACTGAATATTTCCTGCCAGATCCTGAATATTGCAAAAAGACGCTTTTCCCATGACCCGCTTTGACATCATACGTCCGGCTACTGTTACCTGCTGTCCTTCCAGTTTTTCAAAATCGTCTTTTATTTCCTGACTGTGATGGGTCACGTCATATTTTGTAATCTGAAAAGGGTCCCTGCCATTTTCCTGTAAATCTGCCAGCTTTTCACGGCGTACCTTTAAAAGCTGGTGAATGTCCTGTTCTTGTACTTTTTTCTGTTCTGCCACTGTTTTTCTCTCCCTAATTTGATCTGTGAATACCCAGTACCTTATACTTCATAAGCCCGGCCTCGGCCTCGACGGTAATCTCTTCGCCAACCTTTGCTCCAATCAGCGCTTTTCCGACAGGAGACTCGTTGGAAATCTTGCCCTGGAGACTGTTTGCCTCGGAAGAACCTACAATTTTAAATTCCATTTCTTCCTCGAATTCTTCATCGTATACTTTTACCAGACAGCCCACGCTGATTTTATCTAAATCGACTTCATCCTCTACGACGACTTCCGCATTTTTCAGAATCTTCTCGATCTGTTCAATTCTTGCCTCAATGTCTCTCTGTTCATCTTTCGCCGCATCGTACTCTGCATTCTCTGAAAGATCTCCCTGTTCTCTGGCTTCTTTAATTTTACCTGCCACTTCTTTTCGTTTTACAACCTTCAGATCATGAAGCTCCTCCTCCAAAGCTTTCAGCCCTGCATAGGTTAATAAATTCTTCTTTTCTTCCATTTTATTTACACCCTTTCGAAGTTCTTAAAAGCAAGCCAATCACCCACTTAACAATCACAGTATTATAGCCTATCATTAGCTAAATGTCAAGATTTCGCCCTTTCCACAGTACTTAAAAATTTGCGAAAATTTGCGGTTGATTTTTATGCAGAAAGATGTATAATAATAACCGGTCAAGGCAAAGGGGTCTATTTCTCAGGTGGATAGTCTCTTTTTTTATGTGCCTGCCGATAATTTTTAATATCTCAGAGAGGAAAGAAGGAGTAATTTATGAAAAGAAAAGGATTCAGAATGGCTGCCCACGGGCTGCTTTTGACATTGGCAGCCGGTGTGATTTCTATTGCAGTCGGCAGCATGACTGCCGAGGCATGTACTTCCTACTATGCCGGAAAGAAAGTAACCGCAGACGGTTCTATCCTGTTTGGAAGGACAGAGGATATCGGCGGCTCCCACAGTAAGATTTTTAAAGTTTATCCGGCTGCAAAACATGCAGAGGGCGAGATGTATACAGATGTGACATCCTTTACCATGCCGTGGCCGGCAGAAACATACCGTTATACGGCATGTGAGGATGATCCGGGATACGGCGGAGATCTTTTTGGAGAAGTCGGCACCAATGAGTTTGGCGTTTCTATGTCTGCGACCGAGTCCGCTTCTCCAGTCAAGGCAATCCGTGATGCAGACCCGTTCATCCGCAGCGGGATTACGGAATCCAGTATGGTAAGCGCAGTCCTGCCATGTGTGAAAACTGCAAGAGAAGGAGTGGAATTCCTGGCAGATATCGTGGATACTTATGGGGCAGGCGAAGGAAATACACTGATGATTGCAGATAAAGATGAGTGCTGGTACATAGAGATTCTGTCCGGCCATCAGTATGCGGCGATCAAAATGCCGGACGATAAGGCAGCCATGATGCCAAACTGCTTTATGATCCAGACCATTGATGTGACAGATACGGAACATGTAATTGCTTCGGAAGGACTGATTTCTACAGCAGAACAGGCCGGAACGCTGGTAAGAGGAGAGGATGAAAGCAATGAGAATCTGATCTCTGTTAAGAATTCCTATGCAGCCCAGGTAACTGCCGGAAACTCTTACCGTATCTGGGGCGGCCAGATTATCTTTAATCCGGATTTGGCGGCTACGCTCACGCCGACCGACACAGACTATGAAATGTTTGTAACGCCGAAGGAACCGGTTACCGTACAGACACTGTACAAGATTGCAGGTACACAGTATGAAGGAACGGACTTTGAGGGACAGGGAACCGTTATTGGTTCTTACCGTACCTGTGAGTCCCATATTATGCAGATTCGTCCGGATATGCCCACAGAGCTTGCCACGATCGAGTGGCTGGCTATGGGTTCCGCAGACCTGTCGCCGGTTCTTCCATTTTACAGTGCGGCGATTACAGATACCCTTCCGGCGTACAAAATCGCTGAGACGACAGCAAATGAAAACTCCGCTTACTGGGCGTTCCGCTCCCTCGCTTCCCTGAGCATTTCCGGAACGGAATCCAGAGATGTGGCGGCAGTGAACATTAAACAGTACTGGACAAATTATGTGAATTCACTGATCGACGCACAGCCGGGAGTAGATGAGCAGATGCTTGCGCTGTATGCCGCAGACCCGTCGGCGGTTTTGGCAAAGGCAACGAACCTCGGAATGGCAGTTTCCAATGAAGCGATTGCAAATGCAAAGCAGATTTACAAAGAGCTTTTGGCGCGCGTTGCCAGCACGAACGGGCAGTTATCCCGTGTTTTCACACCGTCACTTCTGACAGAAGAACAGTATTCTGCTTACTCTTATGATATGGTATACGAGCCGAAAAACCTGGTGGCTACGCAGGAAGAGGTCAATAAGCTGACTACAGAAGCCGCAAATGCAAAAGCGGAGGCTGAAAAAGCAAAAAAAGAAGCTGAAACAGCAAAACAGGAGCTTGCAAAGGCGCAGGAACAATTAAAAGCGGCGCAGACGTCAAATCCTTCCGTTACCGTGCTTACCACCAATAAATCCTCTTATACGGTAAAGAAAGGGAAAAAAATAACCATTAAAGTTAAGGCTAAGAATGCGGCAGGAAAGAAAGTGACTTTCAAATCTTCTGCGAAGAGAGTTGCAAAAGTAACTTCCAAAGGTGTTATAAAAGGCATGAAAAAGGGAAAGGCAACCATTACGATTCAGTGTAATGGTGTGACAAAAAAAGTAAAAGTAACTGTGAAATAGAAATTAAAGAAAGAGAAAGGGATATTCCAATGCACGATTTTGGAATGTCCCTTCATTTTTTATAGCTGGGATGCGGCCGCGGGGGCGCCGGAATAGAAAAGAACGGGCAGTTTTTGTGAAAAAAGGATTGAATAAATAGAGGGCAGATAGTAGAATATGGGTAAGAAATTTATTTTGCATAAGGAGATGAGAGAATGAAAAAGCGTGTATTAGCCTCCCTGCTGGCGTTTACCCTGGCAGTTTCCGGGTTGAGTGTGGGGAATGGAAAAGTAAAAGCAGAAGACGTGCCTGTGGCGTCGACAGCTTTGCAGGAAGAACAGACGAGGGAAACCATTTCTTTTAACACGGACTGGCGTTATAAGAAAGGTGACGTGCAGGATGCGGACAAAAAGGAATTTGAAGATCGGAAATGGGGATATGTAAATCTTCCGCATTCTACTACCTTCTACACGGCGGAAAATAAGGATGCGTATCTCGGAATCAGTTGGTATCGGAAACATTTTTCAATAGACGAAAACCTGAGAGGGAAAAAGCTGTTTCTGACTTTTGAAGGAATTATGCAGAAAGCGGATGTGTATATCAATGGGGCTCTTGTATGGACCCATGAGGGAGGCTACATTCCTTTTGTGATTGATATTAGCGAGAAGGTTCGGTATGGAGAGGAGAATGTGATTGCAGTCAAGGCAGACAGCCGTGCGAACCAATCCTTTGCACCAGGAAAGGACGTGCCGGATTTTCAGTATTTTGGGGGAATCTATGGAAATTCTTATCTGACAGTGACGGACGGACTGCATATCACGGATGCGGTAGAAGCTGACGTCACGGCGGGCGGCGGCGTATTCATTACTGCGCCCGGCGTCAGCAGGGAGGAAGCGACGCTGAAGGTAAAGACGCATGTGGAAAATGAAACGAGTGGAAAAGAAGAAGTGACGCTTCTGACGGAGCTTCTGGATGCGGATGGAACGGTAGCGGCACAAAAAGAGGACCGGATGGAGCTTGGAGCCGGACGCGCGGAAACCTTTGAACAGTCCATGACGGTATCGAATCCAAGACTGTGGTCGCCGAACACACCGAATTTGTATACGGTACGTTCCACGGTCAGGGCAGGAGGCGTCGTAAAAGATGTACAGGAGACTTCTTACGGAATCCGGAAAGTGGAGTGGAAGAGAGACGGCATTTATATCAATGATGAAAAGATGGATGTAAGCGGCGCAAATCTCCATGAAGAAACGTATATGTTTGGAAATGCGGCGCCGGATAATGCAATCTATGAAGAAGTGAAGCGCTTTAAAGAAAATGGCTTTGATTTTATGCGTATGTCGCATTACCCGCATCGGCAGGCTTATTACGACGCCTGTGATAAATATGGCGTCATGGTTCTGGAATGTGCTTCCGGCTGGCAGTATTTCAACAATACGGACGCATTTAAGGAGAGTACGTACCGGGAACTGCGGACGGACATCCGGCATAAGAGAAACCATCCATGTATCGTGGCATGGGAGACAAGCCTGAATGAGAGCCATTATACTTCGGCGTGGGCGTCAGAGATGAACCGCATCGCCAAGGAGGAGTATCCCGCAGATGGACAGAGCTATGCGTATACGGCGGGATGTATAAGCTGGGAAGCGTGGGATATCGGACTTTCCACACCGCAGGCGGGAATTTTCAGAAACAGCGGTTATGGCGCAGAAAATCCGGCGTATGCCAATAAACCGATGATTATCGCGGAGTATGGGGACTGGAATTATGGCGGTTCCTCCTCTACTACCCGTGTTACCAGAGAAGCAGAAAATAATTTCAGAGTAAGAGGCGGCGACGAGGGAATGCTGGTGCAGGCCGACAATATACAGGAGAGCGTGCAGACAAACCGCTCGCGGGGGGCACAGTGGCTTGCGGCGTCCATGTACTGGGATTATGCGGATTATGCCGGGTTTGACAGCGGAATCCTGACATGCTGCGGCGTGGTAGATCTTTACCGGATTCCAAAGTATGGGGCATACTTCTTCCGGAGTCAGAGAAGCGCGGACACAGATTTGACGGAATATGGTCTGGAGAGCGGCCCTATGGTATTTATCGCGAACGCATGGGACGACAAGGCAGATACGGAAGTACGTATTTTTAGTAACTGTGATACGGTAGAGCTGTTTTTAAATGGAAAATCACTGGGCGAAAAGGGACACGATACGACGATCTGGGGACCGCATGGCGATGTAGATCCGATGAATTATCCAAACGGGAAAGGAAAAGAAATCAGCGCCGACAGCCTTCAGAACGCCCCGATTACATTTGAACTGGATCAGTATGAAGCAGGCGAGCTCAGGGCAGTCGGAAAAATTAATGGAAAAGAAGCGGCAGAGTATATCAGAAGGACGCCGGGACAGGCGAGTACCGTGGCGCTCCGGCCGGAGAGCGATGCTGCGGTTTCGCTGGATGGAAGCAGTGCGAAACTGGTCTGGATCGATATTACAGACGAGGCCGGTACGGTAGTGACAGATGCTTATATGGATGTAGACTTGGAAACGGAAGGCCCTGGCCTGGTCGTGGGACCCAAGACGATCACGACAAAAGGCGGGCAGCTTGCGGTCTGGGTAAAGAGTAAGCGTGGAAGCGGAGATATCCGTCTGAGAGCTTCGGCTGACGGGCTGCGCACGGCGGAGATCGTGATTCCGACAGAGCCGGTAAGTGGTCTGGATGAAGCGCCGGAAGGCGGAGATGCGGATGAATATGCAGAGTCCGGAAAAGAAGCGGTGAATATTTTCCGGGGAAAAGCTTCCAGAGCAAGCACAGAAAACATATCAGGAAGCACCGTAGAGCAGAAGGAAAATGCGAATGACGGGGATGAAAATACAAAGTGGTGCGCTTCCAGCGGCAGCTATCCGCAGTGGTGGGAAGCTGACCTGGGGGATGAGCATACACTGGAAAGCATGAGCCTGTCTTTTGAAACACCGGGAGCAAATTATTATTATACCGTTGCGGTTTCAGATGAACCGATGACGGACGCCAATTATACAGAGCATATCGTTGCAGACCGCAGCATGGGAAGCGCGGATACCGATCTCTTTTTTGACGAGCCGGTAAAGGGACGTTATGTCAGAATCAGCTTTACACAGGCGTCTAACGGAGAATGGGCGGTATTGCGTGAGGTTTCCGGAACCGGAGATGCGAAAAACGTTGCCATGAATAAGCCGGTGTCGGCAAGCTCGGTCAATACCGGAGGAAACGGGCAGGAAAAAGCAGAATATGCAGTAGACGGAAATACGGATACTCTCTGGTGCGCACGGGGAGGAGCAGGAACAACAGGACACTGGATTCAGGTGGATTTAAAGGGAACCTACCATCTTTCCGATGTGAATGTGCTGTTTGAAAAAGCGGATGCAGAATATAAATTTGTCTTACAGGGCTCTATCGATGGAAAGCATTACAGAGACATTCAGGATTTCAGGCAAGGAGCAGGTTTTGGCCAGCTTGCCGAAATCAGTCTGGACGAGATTGTACAGTACTTGAGAATTTATGATATTTCAACAAAGAATCCTGCAAGCCAATGGCCGGCAATCCGGGAAATCGCGGCTTATGGAGAAAAAACGGAGTATCATCTGACGAATACAGCCAGGGAGAAGGCGGCGTTCGCTTCCTCAAGCAAGGCCGGATCGAAACCCGAAGACGGAAACAATGGAGTGCCGGGATGGTACTGGTATCCGGAAGGCCAGGGGGAAGCCTGGTGGTATGTGGATATGAACGGGCTTTATGATCTGGACAATGTGCAGATGACCTGGAATGCCCTGGAGGAGCACAGATACCGGATTGATATTTCCGTGGATGGAAAGACATGGGAGACAGTCGTAGACAGAAGCGCAGAAGGAAACAGTGAGATTCAGCCTTATGAAATGGTGGAAGGCACGGCAAGATATGTGCGTGTGACCTTGCCGGCAGGACATGCCGAAGGACAGGGATTCGGGCTGTTCAGCGTTTATGGTACGGAGACAGAGCCGAGAGAGATAAAGACAATCATTCAGCCGGAAGGCATTCAGGCTGCGGCAGGTACTGCGTTTGAAAATTTAAAACTGCCGGGAGAAGTTATGGTTCAGTTACAGGATGGAACATCTATGACGCTTCCTGTGACCTGGAATCGTAAGGATTACAACAGTGCGAAGGCGGGAACGATAGTTCTCACCGGAGAAGTGGCACAGATTCCCGGCATTGCGTTTGGCGCTGCGCAGAAAGCGCAGATTACAGTTACGCTTTACGAAAAGAACAGCGGAACGGAGGAACCGCATGATCCGCCGAGAGTGCAGGTACCGGCGGAAGGTTCGGTCTGGAAGGACGGAAAACTGGTTTACCGTGTGACGAAAGCCTCTGCGGCAGGAGGGACGGTGGCAGTCGTAAAAGCTGCGAAAAAGAATCCGGTTTCTGTGAAGATTCCGGCGACCGTGAAGTTAAATGGTTATGTCTTTAAAGTTACGTCGGTGTCTGCGAAAGCGTTCCAGAAGAATGCGAAGCTGAAAACCCTTGTGATCGGGAAAAATGTTACCACAATCGGACAGAAGAGTTTCTTCCAATGCAAAAAGCTGAAAAAGATAACCTTCCAGGTGATGAAGGCTCCAAAGGCCGGAAAGCAGGCATTCAAAGGAATTTCAGCAAAATGCAGAATCCTAGTGCCGAAAAAGATGGCGAAAAAGCAGGTAAGTAATCTGAAGAAGAGAATGAAGAAAGCCGGCGTCGGAAAAGGCAGCATATATGGTAAAAAATAAAGCAGATAAAAGGAATAGCAGAATGAAAAAAGCAATTGTGAAGTCTATGGCATTGATCTTTCTGGGAGCGGTCTGCCTGACCGGATGCAATCAGAAAGAAAAACTTCCGGATTCTTTTGATGAGGCCGTGGTAAGAGAAGAAGGGGAAAAGCTGGTTGATCTGTTTAATAAGAGAGATTATCAGGGAATCATTGACAGAGGAGATGCGAATCTGAAAGAAAAAAATACGGTGGAACAGTTTGAAGAGAGCTGTGATCCGATTCTGGATGAAAAAGGAGCGTTTCAGGAAATTTCGGATGTAGATATTGTAGGAAATGAGGATAAGGCAACGGGAACCAGATATGGAGGGGCCATTATCGAAGGGACTTATGCGAACGGGGAAATCGTGTTCAGCATCGCCTTTAATGAAGAGATGGAACTGGTGCAGTTTATGATCCGGTAAATCAGTGGACTGTCGTGGAAGAAGTAAAAAAATTCCGCGGCAGTCTTTTTTCTGCCGCGCATAACCGGAAAACAGGCGGCATATATTTTCTCAAGGGACAAAGAGTGAATGGGAGCGTATCATTATGAATGTAAGCAGATGGAAATTGTCTGCAATCTTGAAATCGTTGGTTCTATCCTGCATAGTTACCGTTGTTTTACTGTTTTTGCTGACGTTTCTTCTCTTTCAGTTTGAGCTGGATGAGGGGAAAGTATCCATAGGCATTATTGCCGTTTATCTGATCTCCTGCTTTCTTGGTGGATTTTTCGCGGGGAAACAGTGCGGCAGCAGAAAATTCCTGTGGGGACTCGCAGTCGGAAGCGCTTATTTTGTACTGCTGTTTCTTGTTTCTCTGGCAGTAAAGCATGGAATCACGGCGCAGCCAATGCAGATGGTTACGACATTTCTTCTTTGCGCGGGGGGAGGGATGATTGGAGGAATGCTGTCATAAACAGTTGAACATTTTTCATTCCTTTGTTATACTTAAAACGATAAGCAGAAGAAGAACTTTTCTGCAAAAAACAAATCAAGGGGGTAATTATGGGAAGAAACTTATGGAAACAGGCGATATGCCTTTTGCTGGCTCTTTGTATGGCGCTTTCAGCGGTTCCGGCAACGGCGCTGGCGGCGGACGGCAGGGAATCCAGCTTGCAGAATATCGCCGCGGAATGTACGATTACGGCGCCATCTGCACAGGGCGGAAGAGAAGAAACCAATATGTTTATTAATACCATGTGGGTGAATGACGGCGCATTATGGCCGTGTACCGTCGAATTCAAGCTGCCGGCATCGAATACAAAATGCGTGAAAAAGGTGGTTCTGAAATTCGAAAATCAGTATGCAAACCGCAGTATGGACATCGTCCTGAAATACGCGTTGAACGGCGTGACGAGCGATCTGATCGTGGTGGACGGCTCTGAAAAAAAGGCGACTTTAAGCGGTGGCTACGAGTATGTGTTTGAGACGCCGCAGGCGATGTCACATCTGTATGTGACACTGACAAATCCGCTGACGGACGGTGCGGCAGGCCAGTTCTGGCCGGCAATTTCCGAGGCGGAAATTTATGTGGACAGCGAGGCGGAGGAGAACGTCGAGCTGGAAAATATCGCTGTGACGAGAGCACAGCAGGTTTTACTGGAAGCAGGCGCTGACGCATCCGCAGATAAGAAGCTGGCGGCGGATAATGATTTTACGACGTCCGTACCGCTGCATACGAAGAATTTCAATCAGATCGCAGCAGAAAGCGGGACGCTTCCGTTTGTGGAAGTGCAGCTCGACACGGATCAGAAGATCCGTCAGTTTGTTCTTGCCATGAAGGAGGATGCTTCCGGGGCCGAGTATGGATATACGATTCTTGGTAAGACCAGATGGGACGCCGAATATGCACAGATTACGTCAGGAAGTATCGGAACAGGCGCCGGAAATAACAAAGCGGAGATTTCCGTGAGTGATCTGGAAGGAATCGAAGGAAAAGAAGCAGAATATCAGAATGTAAAGGTAACGTTTACCGCCGGGAACGATGCGGCAAAGACGTCCATCCCGCAGCTCGCCGAGATACAGATTCTGGCAAACAAAGCTGCGATCGTGGAAGCTGATTCTGAGAATATTGCATGGGGAAGCAAAGACCTTCATGCAAATTACAATCAGGATACCGTGGACAGAGTCGTGGATGGAAATACGGAAAATACCTGGACGGCAAAACAGTATCCGGCTTATGTGGACATCGGCCTGGGCGGTGAATACAGCCTGTCGGAAATAGAAGTGTTTACGCCAGCGGCAGGCTATTCCAGTATTCCATTTATTACAGCAATGATGGACAGAATTATGCAAAGCTTGCGGAAAAGACGGGCAAAGAATCCTGTCCGGCGGAGGGAGAGTCCTGGCAGGCAGGAGGTGTAAAGGCGAGCAGCGTGCGCGTCCTTCTGGAATATCATTCTCAGAGTGCGAATGCGGTATTAAACGAGGTTCGTATCAAAGGAACCAGAGTGGGAAATAAAAAAGACGCCGAATTTACCGCTCCTGATCCCTATAAGGAGTCTGAGTATAACATGCCTGTTATCGAAGAGGATACGATTGATGAGGTAAAGGGAATCATCGGGCGTAACATTGGCGAGAAATATATAGAATGGTTTGACTTTGCTCTGGGAGCAGAAGGGGATTACGATTATTATGAGATTGAGGATACTTCGGATGGAAGGATTCTCATTACCGGAAATGACGGTGTTTCTCTGGCTTCCGGTCTGAATTATTATCTGAAATATTTCTGTAACGTGTCCATCACACAGGTGGGCAATCAGGTAAAAATGCCGGAAGGAATCGTTTCGGTAGGAGCGAAAATACATAAAGAGTGCAAGGTTCCGGTGCGTTACGCCTATAACTATTGTACCATGTCCTACTCTATGCCGTTCTGGGGTGAAAACGAGTGGAGAAAAGAGCTTGACTGGCTGGCTTTAAATGGAGTGAATCTGGTTCTCGACATTACCGGACAGGAAGAGGTATGGAGAGAATTCCTGGGAGCATTGGGTTACAGCCATGAGGAGGCAAAGGATTATATTGCAGGCCCGGCTTATTACGCATGGGCATATATGGCGAATCTGTCCGGCTACGGCGGCCCGGTGCATGATTCCTGGTTTACGAAAAGAACAGAGCTGGCACGAAAGAATCAGCTCATTATGCGCAGGCTTGGTATGCAGCCGATCTTGCAGGGTTACAGCGGTATGGTGCCTGTAGATATTGCGAGCAGAGGAACAGGGCAGTATGCGCTTAGCAGCAGCGATGTGATCGCACAGGGAAACTGGTGTTCTTTCCAGCGTCCCTACATGCTGAGAACGACTTCTGACGCGTATAAAAAGTATGCGGCGCTGTTCTATGAATGCCAGAAAAACGTATATGGCGACGTGACGGATTACTATGCGACAGATCCGTTCCATGAGGGCGGAAATACAGGCGGTATGAATGTGACGGAAATCAGCTCGAACGTACTGGACGCCATGATTGATTTTGATGCAAATGCCGTATGGGTGATTCAGGCATGGCAGGGAAATCCGTCTGCGGCGCTGGTGAACGGCCTGGCAGGAAGAAAAGAACATGCGCTGATTCTGGACCTGTATGCGGAGAAAACGCCGCACTGGAGCGATTCCAGATACTCCGGAGGAAGAGAATTCCAGAGCACGCCGTGGGTTTACTGTATGCTGAATAACTTCGGCGGACGTATGGGTCTGCACGGACATATGGATAACATTGTCAGCGGAGTGGTGACGGCGGCGAACACAGCAGAGAAACTGACCGGTATTGGTATCACGCCGGAAGGTTCGCAGAATAACCCGGTACTATATGACCTTCTGTTTGAGACAGTATGGTGTGATGATGCCAGCCAGCCGCTGACACAGATCAACACGGAGACATGGCTGCGTGATTATGTGACGAGACGTTATGGCGCGGAGAGTGAGAATGCGTACCAGGCGATGCGGATTCTGGAGAATACCGTATATAAGGCGTCTTTGAACAACCTCGGACAGGGAGCGCCGGAGTCCTATATCAATGCAAGACCGAATACGAGCATTAATGCGGCGTCTACCTGGGGAAATGCAGTCATCAGTTACGATATGTCCGAACTGGAGAGAGCGGCAGAGCTTCTTCTGGAGGACTACGATATTTTAAAAGACAGCGACGGTTATCTGTATGATGTGGCCGATATTCTGAAACAGGTACTTTCCAATCAGTCGCAGAGCCTCCATCGTGATATGGTAAGCGCTCTGAATGCAAGGAACCTGGAACAGTTTACAGCGGCTTCTGATAAGTTCCTCGCCCTGATCGATAAAGTGGAGAAGGTTCTGGGCGCAAGAAAAGAGTTTCTCCTCGGTACATGGGTGGAACAGGCGAAAGCGCTGGCGGATGGAACGGATGATTTTTCGAAAGACCTGTATGAGTTCAATGCGAAATCGCTGATTACGACCTGGGGCGCTTATAACCAGTGTCAATCGGGCGGCCTGAAAGATTATTCAAACCGTCAGTGGGCAGGACTTACGAGGGATTACTATAAAGAGCGGTGGAGCATGTGGATTGCCTATCAGAAGGAAGTGATTGCCGGAACGAGCTCTTCCGGTATCAACTGGTTTGAGTTTGAATATGCGTGGGCGAGAGCAAATACTGAATATACGACAGAGGCGTCGGGCACAGATCTATGGGTATTGGGTATGGACGTCTTAAATAAGGGAGTTTCCAATCCGTCCAATGAAGTGGAGGAAGCGAAAGAAGAGCTGTGGAATCTTCTCTTTGAAAAGGGCGAAGAAGGCGAAAACGCCTACAGCGCACAGAGCTGGGCTGTTTATGCGGAAGCATTGCAGGAGGTAAGGGATGTTCTGAAAGATGCAAATGTCCAGGTAGCAGAAGTTCTGGCGGCGAAGGACAAACTGGAGAATGCCTTTACGGCCCTAGTGCCGGCAGTTACTGCGGCGAAAGACGATTTGGCGGCATATCTTAAGACACTGGAAGGGAAAGCGGAAAAGGATTATACGCCGGAGAGCTGGAAGAAATATGCAGACGCGCTTGCTCAGGCGCAGGCAATTCTGACAGACGAAAATGCGGATAAAGCGGCAGTTCTGGCGGCAAGGACAAAGCTGGAGCAGGCGTCCCTTGCGCTGGTAAAAGCAGAGCCGCCCAAAAAGCCAATCGAATCAGGCGGGAAAGATAAACCGATCATTCCTGTAGAAAACACTATTCCGGCCTTTTATCAAACAAAGACGCTGAGGTTTAAGGTCACAGCATCCACAAAAACGGTAACCGTTCAAAAGGTAATCAATAAAAAAGCCAAAAAAATCACGATTCCGGAGGCGGTAAAAATCAGCGGATACTCTTACAAGGTGACGGAAATCGCTCCAAAAGCATTTCAAAAGTGCACAAAGCTGACGCAGGCAGTGATCGGAAAGAATGTAAAGAAGATTGGAAAGCAGGCATTCTGGAATTGTAAGAAGCTGAAAAAAGTAACCGTAAAATCCACAGTTTTGAAGAGCGTTGGAAAACAGGCGTTCAAAGGAATTTCTGTGAAAGCGAAAATCACTGTGCCGAAGAAGAAATACAAGGCATATACAAAGCTTTTCCGGAAAGCAAAGACAGGAAAAAGTGTGAAAATCGTGAAAAAATAAGAAATAGAAAGTATGAAAGCATCCGTAAAATGTTTTCCACATTTTGCAGATGCTTTCCTTTTTATTTTCTGGATATGCGGGAGAGTGCATGAGCTTCTGACATATCGTGAAGCAGAAGCTTCCGGTAACGGTTTGGCGTAAGCCCGATGATGCTGCGAAAAAGCTTGGAAAAATGCTGGGAGTCTTTCAGCCCGACCTGGGATGCGATACTGGTCAGACTCAGGCTTGGGTCCGTCATTAGTTCAATGGCCTGATTGATGCGGTAAATATTAATGTAATTCAGGATGGTCAGATTCATATGCTGAGAGAAAAGCTTGCTCAGGTAACGGGAGGAGATATTTAAATGATCCGCAATATCCTGAGTCAGAATTTTTTCGGTATAATTTTCGTGAATATAGGAAAGCGTGTAGGAAACATACCGGATATATTCTGGGGTGCGGCTGTTGCTGTCTGTCATCAGAGACAGATCGAGGTTGGCCAGATTGATCAGATGGAGCATAAGCTCCGCCACGTGCAGCGTGGAGAGAGCGGCGTTTGAGAGTCCGCCTTTCTCTGTCTGTTGAATGATTTTGGAAATCAGCAGAGAGAGAGTATCGTCCACGGGCAGATGAAAGTGGGAGGTACAGGAGAAAATCAGCGCAGTAAGAAGGTCCAGAGGATAAGGCTCCGCCTGATTCAAATACCAGTGGGAAAACAGGGAGGGATCAAAGTGGATATGACGAAACGTGCAGGCGTCCTCTGTTTCCAGATAGAAAGAATGCACAGTGTTCGGCGGAATCAGCACGAAATCTCCCGTTTTGCAGGCGATTTTCTGGTTTGTGATATCCATACAGCAGCAGCCGGAGGTGATGAGATAGATCTCGATGGACTGGTGGATGTGTTTTGCAAAGGTGTAACGGTGCTCCCGTATCTGGTTCGTCGCACTGATGATGGTCTGTGCGCCGAGAAAAAGCGTATCACTTCCAGAAAAGTTGGCGGATTTCGCATATAAAAGTGTATTCATTGGGGAATTTCTCCTTTCAGTTCTGAATTATATAAAAAATGGGATAAAGTGGACTGCTTTTAACAAGAAAAGAAACTAACAAAATGATATAATGAAAAAGAAAGAAAGTCAATGTTATTATTGTACAAAGTGAATAGGAGAAGTATAAATGAAGAAAAAAATCTGTATAATTATTACAATCGTGTTAGCAGCGATACTTGCTTCTGTCGTTTTTTTTGTGTATAGGAATCAATTTTCTCTGACGATAAATGGAACCAAAATTGACAAAGAGGAATTTCTGGATGCGATGGCGCAGAAGAAATATGAAGTGATCAGCAGTATTTCCGGGAAAACGGCCGCAGGAATGGATGCGGATTTCTGGGAGAGAGAGGTGGACGGAACCCTGCCTTATGAAATGCTGGCGGACGAAGCCCTGGAACAGCTTAAGTACATACATGCCGTCTACAGCCTGGCTGTGGAAAAAGGATATGTTTCGGATGAGAGCTATGAGTCGCTGGTAAAGCGGTGGCAGGAAGAAAACCAGCTCCGCAAAGAGAAGATTGCAAATGGCGAAGTCGTCTATGGGCTTTCGGAATATACTCTGGAGCTTTACCGGGAATATGAAATGGATACCATTCAGAAAAGATACTGCGAAGAGGAAGAGAATGAGGGAATGGACATCAGCGATGAGGAGCGGGAAGCATATTATAAAGAGCATGAAGCTTCTTATCAGCAGGAAGATGACCTTATGCTGGACTACATCATGATTCCTTATGAAAATGAAGGAATGAGTGAGGAAGAGGTGGAAGAATTCAAAAGCCGCATGACAGAATTATACAAAAAAACGGACAAAGAACATTCCCTGGCAGAGCTTGCAGCAGCAGACAAAAAGCTTTCGCCTTATCTGGCGCATGCAGACGTCACGGAAGAAAATCTCCGGGAGTATGCAAGGACGATCAGTGACATTGTGGATTACGGCTATGAACTGAAAGCCGGGGAGAGTACAGGAGTGCTTGACGAGTATGGGTGCCTTTATCTGATCGAGTGTACCGAACGGACGGCCAATGAGGCGACGCCCGTTGAAGAAGTCAAGGATCACATCAATAAAACGCTGAGAGAAGAACATTATGATGAAATTGTTGCCAAACGTGCGGCGGACATGAGCGTTGAATGTGATAAGGAACGTATATACTTTTTTACAAAAAAGAATATAAACAATTAAAACGAAAGGGGCAAAACAATGAAAAAGAGAGCATTGGCATTTTTATGCGGACTGGCTGTTATGGGAACGAGCCAGAATTATCTGCCGGTTTCTCAGGTGAATACTGTATGTGCGGCCGGAAGCGGCACAGTTTATTACATCAGCAGTACGCATGGAAACAACTCCCAGGACGGAACATCAGAAAAGACGGCATGGGAGACACTGGACAAGCTGAAAAAGCTAAAGCTACAGCCGGGAGATCAGGTACTTTTGGAGAGAGGATCGGTATTTAACGGATACATCCACCTTCAGGATGTCCACGGGACGGAGGATGCGCCGATTAAGATTGGCTGCTATGGTTCAGAGACAGCAGGCAGACCGGTCATCAACGGAAATTCGCAGGGAATCTGGTATCAGGATTATAAAGGACAGGTAGATAACCAGAATCACAGGAACAAAGGGTATGTATCTTCGACAATCCTTCTTTACGACGTAGATTTCGTGGAAGTTGAGAATCTGGAGATTACGAATGAATCGGATGATTTTACTTATTTTAAGAGCGCGCTGCCAAATAAGAACGTGCCGGAAACCAGCGGGCGTATCGACCGTACCGGCGTGGCAGGTATCGCAAAGGACGGCGGCACGATGCAGCATGTCTACCTGAATAATCTTTATATTCATGATGTAGACGGAAATATTGAAGATAAGCACATGAATAACGGTGGAATTCAGATGAATGTACTGCCGCCGGAAAATGAAGCGGCGACCGGTGTGGCCCGGTATGATGATATTTCAGTTACAAACTGTTATGTCAAAGATGTGTCAAGAGCAGGCATTTGCGTAGGGTATACTTACCAGCATGCAAAATTTAATGGAGCTGCGATTTCTGATGAGAATGCGCAGACTTATGGTCATACAAACGTTTTAATCGAAGGCAATTACGTACAGAACGCAGGAAATGACGCAATCGTGGCGATGTATTCTTATCAGCCGCTGGTACAGAACAACGTAGCGGACAGAGCCGGTGCGGATCTGGCAAAATATGAGTCCTACTGGCAGCATCTCTGTGCAGGCGTATGGCCGTGGAAATGTAAGGACGCCGTATTCCAGTATAATGAGGTATTTGATACGGTGGGTGACGGAAATCAGGATGGCCAGGCATGGGATATTGATTATTCTGACGGAACCATTTATCAGTACAATTACAGCCATAACAATGGCGGCGGATGTCTGATGATCTGTCTCCAGGAGGCATACAACGGCGTATTCCGCTACAACATCAGCCAGAATGATTTAAGAAACCTGATTCATCTGGCAACGAATCCGAATGGAGAGATTTATAACAATGTATTTTATATAGGGAAAAATCTGAGCACGAAAATATTTGAGGGAAGCGGAAAAGCCAACCTGAAAAACAATATTTTCTACAATGTCAGCACGAGTAAAGCATCAGGAGAAACCATTGTGCAGGCAAACCGCACCTTTGCAAACAATATCTTCTATGGATACAACGGCGTAACTCTTCCGACGGGAGCGATCACATCTGATCCGAAATTCGTAGATCCGGGTACAGGACCGACAGAAGCGAACGCAGGCGGAAGCATTCATGAAAGGAGTGCATTTGAGGGATATAAACTTCAGGCAGGATCGCCGGCAATCAATGCAGGAACACCGATCACGGGCGGCACGGACAGAGACTTCTTTGGCAATGTGATTGGCGCTACACCGGACATTGGAGCCCATGAGGCACAGCAGTAAGGAGGAGAGAGCGATGATGAGAAAAAGAATATTAGCAACAATAACTGCGGCAGCTATGTTTTGCTCTGTGCTCCTTCCGGCAGCGGGCACGAAAGCAGAAGCGGCAGACACGTGGGAGGGACGTACCTTTTATGTCAGCTCCATCCACGGAAGCGATCGCAATGACGGAAGGTCGGAGGCGACGCCGTTTTACAGCCTTCAGAAGATTAATGACTTAACATTACAGCCGGGAGACCGAATTCTTCTGGAGAGCGGTTCTGTATTTACGGACGGTTATCTGCATCTGCGCGGACAGAGTGGAAGCGCGGAAGCGCCGATCGTTATCGATCAGTACGGCGGAGGCGCAAAGCCGATCATTGACACGAATGGTCAGGGTGTGTGGTATCAGAATTATGGAAACCAGTTGGATAATCAGGCGCACGTTCATCAGGGCTATGTATCTTCTTCCATCCTGTTGTACGATACGGAATATATCGAGATCAATAATCTGGAGATCGTAAATAAAGCGCCGGCAATCGAAACGGCCTATAATGCGGCCAGCGTGATGGACCGTACCGGCGTGGCGGGCGTTGCACAGAACAAGGGAGCTTTGGAGCATATTTATCTGAACGGCCTGTACATCCATGACGTCATCGGAAATGTTTATAATAAGCATATGGACAATGGCGGAATCTACTTTACGGTGGCGTATCCGACCGATCTGATTGTGGAAAACGGAGTGCCGGTGGTAGATGCGGAGACAGGGCTTGAGAAAACAGAATCAGGACTTGGAATTCCGAAATATGACGATCTGCGTATCGAGAACTGTACGGTGGAGAACGTGAACCGCTGGGGAATTGCAGTGGGCTATACAGCATTCTGGAAGCATTTTCTTCAGGGTGGAACCGGATACATCATTCCGGATGAGGATGCAGAGAGATGGTGTTCTACGAATGTGCTTGTCCGCAACAACTTTGTCAAAGATGCAGGAGGCGATGCAATCACATTCATGTATTGCCATCGTCCGGTAGCGGAATATAATGTGGCGGATGGCTGCGCAAAACAGATTAACACGACAGATTATGTAAATCTCAGGGCAGATGCGACCTCTTATCCGACCACAAACAATGGAACGATACCGAACAGCCGTGGCGGACGTGTGGCGGCGGGTATCTG
>CAJKKX010000005.1 GCA_905200565.1 uncultured Lachnospiraceae bacterium | reverse complement strand
TGATATAGACCTGACCGGGCAGACCTGGAGCAGCATCACGGGATTTTCCGGTATCCTGGACGGAAATGGCTATGAGGTGAAGGGACTGACCGCTCCGTTGTTTGATGGGATTGCGGGCGGACAGTTCGTGAATCTGGCATTGACGGATGTACAGATCAATATAACCGGAGATGCCGGCGCACTGGCCAAAACACTTGGAGGAGAGGAAGCAGAGCCGTGTGAGATTCGTAATATTTATGTAAGCGGTGTCGTAAAAGGAACAGGGTCTGTTGGCGGAATCATCGGGCAGGCATCCGGCGTGGACAATCAGATGACGGTCAGCGCCTGCATCAACACAGGGGAGATCACAGGCGTAAACGGCGTGGGAGGAATCCTCGGTTCCGTGAAGTGCAGCAGCGTCCGGGAGGGAGCGAAGTTCCATATCACAGGAACGGCAAATTCCGGTACGGTGAAAGGTACAAGCAAAGTGGGAGGAATCCTCGGCGGACTCTGCCTTTTGGATGAAGCCAGCGGATACGATGCGTACATACTGGTAGAACGGAGCTATAATGTGGGAGTCATCGACAGCATCAGCAGCTATTCGGGAGGGATAGCGGGCTATGCGGAGGTTCCGGGTACAGCTTCCACAGCCCAGGCGGTAAAGATAGAAAACTGCTATAACATGGGGAAGATGAAAGATGGCGGAAATATCGTCGGGGAGGCGGCGATTGCTTCTGGAAGTGTCAGTGTCAGCAAATGTATCGGTATACAGATCTATAACAGTTCTACGATGGGAATCATTGACCGGGCTGCCGTTATGAATGAGGGGACGACAGGATATTGTACATTGTCAGACTGCTACTATTATAGCGCCACGGGAGAGTATGCGTTTACTGCGGGGGGACGTATTTCCGGCACGGCAACGGCATTGAGTGCGGCGCAGATGAAAACGGCTTCCAGTTTTACGAATTTTGACTTCACAAATGTGTGGGCGGTCAGCAGTACGCAGAATCAGGGGTATCCGTATTTGCAGGGAATGCAGGTGATGCCGATTTCCTATGCGGCGCCTGCAAAGGGGACAATTTTGCAGGACGCCCGTACCGGAGGTTCCTATAAGGTGACGGCGGCGGGGATGAAGGTCACGTATATGGGAGCTTTAAATCCTTCTGCGGAAACAGTTACGATTCCGTCTGAGGTGGAGATAGACGGTTATACTTATGAGGTGACGGCGATCGCTTCGAGAGCTTTTTATAACAATACGGCATTGAAAAAGATCACGATTCCGGGCAGCGTGACAGTGATCAATTGCGGGGCTTTTTATAACTGTACTTCACTGAAAACAGTCAGCGGGTGCGCAGGTGTGGAGAAGATTTACAAGAATGCGTTCCGAAATTGTAAGAAGCTGACGACGCTTGGGGGATATACGAACAGAGTTACGCTGAAATCTGCAAGGTTTATCGGCAAGAATGTATTCTGGGGATGCAGTTCCGTAAAGGCAGTACTTCTGTCAGCAACAGATCTGACGACCATTGGAAGCTGGTGCTTTCGGAATTGTACGTCTATGACGAAGTTCAATGTTGCCTCCACAGCTTCTTTGAAGATTGGAAAAGGGGCATTTTACAGAGCCGAGAAACTGAAAACCATTATTATCAAAAATAAAAACCTGACGTCTCAAAGTTTTGGCTCCGGTGTATTTAAGGGCATTCGGGCAACGGCAGTTTTCACCGTACCGTCTGCGAAAACTGCGGAGTATCGGAGCATTTTCCAGAGCAGGGGAGCGAAAAGTACGATTCGGATGAAAACGTTATAAAACAGGGAGACGAATGAAAGAGGGGCTGTCGAGAATGATATGCTCCTCTTTTTTGGTGCGGCCGGCAACTCTGAACGTATGCGGAGGGGGAAGTGCTAAAATTCCTTGACATTCTGCTGTTTGAACAGCTATTCTATAGGAAATGAATTCTGGAAAAAACGATAAGTGCAGGAGGTAGGGCAAGGTGAGAGATACATATTGGAAAAAGCGCGGAGCAGGCATGCTGCTGGCCGTGGCGGTGGCATTTACAGCAATGCCGGATACTGGCGTATATGCAGGAGAGGTTCGGCAAAATCTGCCGATGGAGGGAGAGATTTCAGAAGCCGGGGAAGCTGATATACCTGTGTACAGGCTGGTAAAGAAAGGAGAGCCATCAAAATCCGGCTATCAGGACATGGTATGGGTGAATGAGGATGGGAAAGAAGTAACTTATGAAGCGTCACGGCAGAAAAGCCGGGCCAGGGCAAGGGTTCCTTTTCCATCCAGCTACAGTATGCTGGATGAGGGAGAACTCCCGGCAGTCAGAAACCAGGGGCAATGGGGAACCTGCTGGGCTCATGCCGCAATATGTTCTGTGGAAACCAATATGGTAAAAAAAGGTCTGATCGCCGCGGAGGATGTGGATTATTCGGAGCGGCATCTGTCCTATTTTTCCCACAGGAGAAACGAGGCGCTGGGAGATGGAGAGGATATTTTTCATGATACGTATAGCTGGTATGGCGGAGGTCACCATTATAGCGCAATCGCTACGCTGGCAAGCTGGAGCGGTGCTGCGGACGAACGGGATTATCCGTACGTCTCCTATGGTACAATGGAGAATCTGGCGGAAAGCGACAGAAGCGCTTCCGTGTGTCATCTGACGGATGCGAACATATTAAGCACACCGGAGGACGTCAAATATGCCGTGATGAACACCGGGGCGTTGATGTGTTCCTATTATTCAGGGGATGGAACGGTTGAGAGCGCACAGGGGAACGTGTATCATGCAGAGGCACATGCCATAGATCATTCTGTAAGCCTTGTGGGATGGAATGATAATTATCCGAAAACAAATTTTAGCGACAATGGGAGGATGCCGGAAAATAACGGGGCGTGGTTGTGCAGGAACAGTTGGGGGCCTGACTGTGCAGAAAACGGGTATTTCTGGATTTCGTATGAAGATGCGACGCTCACGAATTTTTGCAGCTTTGAAGCGGAAAGTCTGGATAATTATGACTGCATCTATCAGTATGACGGGGCAGGATGGAATTTGGGAATCGGTTCTGAAAAGGTCGCGAATGTATTTACGGCGGAATCTTTAGAAAAGCTGCGTGCGGTTTCCTTTTATACCAACAGTAACATAGATTATCTGATTGAAATCTATACCGGAAGCGGGACGTCTGTAAAGGCGCCTTTGGATGGGACGCTGGCGTATTCTCAGACAGGGACGGTGCAGCATCCCGGATATCATACCATTTCTCTGGACGAAGAGGTACTGCTTGCGGGCGGAATGAAGTATGCGGTATCCGTGAAGTTCCTGCCCAAAAACGGAGAACAGGCTTTTTTCTGTGTGGAATACGGAGATTCCTTCTCATCAGAGGCAGGACAGTCTTTTCTCTGGGATGGCGTCCGGTGGAAGGATACGCAGGAATATGGGTATAAGAATGTCTGCATCAAGGCTTTTACGGATCGTGTGGAACGTGTCGACAAATCCGATCTTCTGGCATTGATAGAAGAAGTGGAAAATCTGGAGAGTGCGGATTATGTGGCGGAGACGTGGGAAAAGCTGTGTGTGAAGCTGGAGCAGGCAAAGGCTGTCTGCCAGGCACCGGATGCAGCAGAGCTTGAGGTCATAAAAGCGATGCGGGACCTAAGGGCTGCAAAGGACTCCCTGGCAGTCTCTTCTATATATCTCTCTGATGAAAATGAGTTTGAGGCATTTGCGCAGGAGGTATTGGCCGGAAAAGATTATGACGGACAGACGGTGTATCTTCTGAACGATCTGGATATGACGGGAGTTACACACAGGGAAATAGGAAATATTTCAGCGCCGTTTATGGGAACCTTTGACGGAGGCGGACATACGATCGCCAATCTGGTTTATGCGGGCTCGTACAGCTACGGAGGGCTGTTCGGATGCGTGGGAGAAAACGGTACTGTAAAAAATGTCAAACTTACCAATGTGAATCTTACACTGGGGGATTCTTTTTCCGGCTCTCTGGCAGGCGTGAACCAGGGAACCATAAGCGGGTGCAGCATAGAAGGAAATGTGCGGATTGAATCGGACAATGGCGCTGTGGGAGGCGTTGCAGGAGACAATCAGGGAAGGATTGAAACATCCTCTTTCAACGGAACGCTGATCTTTCAGAACCAGACGCAGAAAGATGCGTTTGCAGGCGGGGTAGCCGGGCATAATGAGGGAAATATCGACCGATGCTTTATGGAAGGGGAGATTGTTTCAGATGGCCTGGCATCGACGGGAGGAATTGTAGGATACAGCGATGAAGGGTCTGAAATCAGCAGATGCTATAATCTGGCGGTCATCAGTGGAGCGCCGTCTGAAGAGACGAGAACGGCAGGCATCGGCGTATGCCTGTATGGAACTACCTATGGCTGCTATAACTACGGGGACATCCGGCGCAGGGCAGGAGAGGAATTCGGGGCTGTGTATTGTTATAAAGGCGATGGGGATATTTCGAACTGCTATTATCGGAATACCGGCGGCATACGGGGCGGCTACAGTCCTTCCTCTGATCTCGGAAGCATGACGGAGGAGCAATTCGCATCCGCAAAAGTGGCTTATTATTTGAACAGCAGCGGAGGAACGGAAGCGAATACTTATGAGTGGTCGCAGAAAAACGGGGCGCCAGTCTGGGCGGATGATGCGAATAAAGCAGTCATAAAAGTAAGAGTACGCCAGCTCGGTGAAAAAGGGGCTTCTCTCAATGGCGTGGCGGAAGGAGAATTTTATGCAAAGGGAGGTACGGAGGTAGAACTTCGTTCCCTGGATGCCATACCGGGGTATCGGGTGTCTGTGGAGGTGATAGGGCTGACACGATCCGGAAAGGGTGGAAAGTGGTATCTTCTTCCGGAAAAGGATACGTCAGTGTTCATCCGGTATCAAAAGACGCCGATCCCAAATGAGTTTCAGAACGGAAGAAAAGAAATGACAGGTATCGGATGTTATCAGGTGCTGGACGCAAAGAAAAAGACGGCCGTCCTGATCGAAGTGACGAACAAAAAGGCGGCAAAGATGAATGTCCCGGCAACCGTCAAAATCGCCGGCGTGACCTGTAAGGTGACGGCCATCGGGGATGGGGTGTTCAAAAACGGAAGCAGTCTGAAAAAAGTGATCCTGGGCAAGTATGTCACTACGATTGGCAAACAGGCTTTTATGAACTGTAAGAAGCTGAAATCCGTCCAGTTAAAGGGCAGTGCGTTAAAGACGGTAAAAGCAGGCGCGTTTAAGAAAACAGCGGCGAAGATCACCGTCAGCGCCAAGAAGATGAAGAAGAATCAGAAGGCGGCGTTATGGAAGAAGCTCAGAAGAGCGGGCATCAGTAAAAAGGCGAAAGTGAAATAAACAAAAAAAGAGAGGGTATCCGAAGCGAAAGTTTTTGATACCTTCTCTTTTTCTGCCGCGCACCCGGAAGAAGCTTCCGGATGCAGGTTCTGTAGGTTATTCGTTTGGAAGCTGCTCGATTCCGGAAATATCGGAATCAATCACCATAGAATAATTGGTATGATAGATGACGAATCCCGGCATTTTTCCATTTACTTTTTTGACGTGCTTTTTCTGCACATAGTCAATTTCCACCTTCTCCGCTTTGCTGTTGCTCGAATAGTGTGCGGCAAGCCGGGCCGCTTCCTCGTAGGTACGGTCGGGCATCTCGCCGCCTGACGGGTTTTTGACGATGACATGGGAGCCGGGAGCGCCTTTTGCATGGAACCACCAGTCATTTCCGGTGGCGAACTTAAACGTAAGCTCCTCGTTCTGGTAGTTATTTTTTCCCACATACATATGATAACCGTCACTGGAAAGGAAATGAAACGGTTTTGAAGTGATGCGGACCTTTTTTCCGGTATATTTCCGGCGGATGTAGCCATATTGTGTCAGCTCTTCCTTAATCTGCACCAGGTCTTCCTCGGAAAGTGCGATGTCCAGCGCAGTACTGATGGACTCCAGATGTTCGATGGCGTCTCTTGTCTCCAGAATCAGGCTGCTTAAGGCTTCGTAGGTGCGCTTCAGCTTGTTATAGCGGTCAAAGTTTTTCTGTGCGTTTTCCTGGGGAGTCAGCGTAGGGTCGAGGGGAATCGTAACCATCTCATTGGTATAATAGTTCAGCGCTTCCAGTTTTTTTGCCCCAGGTTCCAGACCGTAGCCGTAGGCGTTGATCAGTTCGCCGTTTATCCGGTATTTTTCACGCTTGTCCGTATCTTTTAGCTGGCGGAGCTGTAGATCGTATTTTTTTCGGTCGCGGTCAAGGGCGGTCTGCACGATGCGGCGCAGGTCTGCCGAACGCTGCCGGATGCGGGTGAGGGTATTTTTTACTGCGTAATAGGATTCCAGTACCTCTGAAATGGATGGATAGACCTGTGCTGTGAAATCCTGATACTGGGTCATCTCTATGGAAGAGAAATCCACAGGTTCCTTTCCGTGAAATAGAATGTTTGGCGTAAAGTTCCCTTCCCGTACATCGTTCATGATCAGAGAGAAGATATGGTACAGATGCGTCTGTTCCAGTTCGGAGAGGGAGTTTGCGCTCTGGGAGGATTCGAGGGAACTGCGATAGCAGATTTCCTCCGCCGCCAAAGGGCTGATTCCCGTCAGCGTCATGTACAGAGCCTTTGCCAGAGGCATGGGTTTTTTACACACGGAATCCCGGAAATCCTGTTCCGTGATCGTAAGAGGGTCCAGCTTTTCCTGCGTGGCGGGAATGAAATAGCTTCTTCCGGGCAGTACTTCCCGGACAGAGCTCATATGCGCTCCCACATGCTTGATACTGTCAAGAATCATACCTTTGTCATCGCAGAAAATGATATTGCTGTGTTTTCCCATAATTTCAACAATCAGGTCTTTTTTGCAGAGGTCGCCCAGCTCGTTCAGATGCTCGATTTCGAAATGGATGATACGCTCCAGACCGGGCTGCCAGATTTTTGTGAATTTTCCGCTTCCGATATATTTTCTGAGAAGCATGCAGAAATTTGGCGCGGTCATGGGGCTCGGCTTATTCTGCTGCGTGAAATAAATCAGCGGAAGGCTTGCGCCCGCAGAAATCAGCAGGCGGTACTGGGTCTTATTGTTCTTTATGGTAAGCAGCAGCTCGTCGGCTTCTGGCTGTGCGATTTTATTGATTTTTCCGCCTAATATGGTTTCATTCATCTCTTTTACCATATTTGCGATTACAATTCCGTCTAATGCCATAAGGGTCTCCTTTTTTGCAACATAGTTTGAATCAACACAAGTATAGCAGAAAAAGGATGCTTTGAAAAGAATGCAGGGAAAATAAAATAAAAACTTAACTATTTAATGAATATTTTGGTAAAAAAACTATAAAATTTTTATTAAAACGATAAAATATGGTTGTATTCTTGTGGTTTTTGTCCTATTATATGTTAGCCGATTAATTAATGCGAGGTGAGAAGATGAGAGGACGTGATTTTTGTGAGAATTTTGACAGCGGGAGCCTTCAGATGCTGCTTTTAAAAGCTTCTCATATGTTTTTTGCGCTGAATTATGAGCAGCTTACGGCAAAAGGGCTGCATCCGGGGCAGATACCGATGCTTCGGCTTCTGGCAGAAGAGGGAGGGCTGAGCCAGCGTGAGATTGCCGCACGTCTGCATGTGAAGCCGCCCAGTGTAGCGGTATCCATTCGGAGGATGGAGCGTGCGGGGCTTTTGGTACGTACGGCGGATGAAAAAGACCAGAGAATTACCAGGATTTCTCTAAGTCCTGCGGGACTGGAAGCAGTGGAGCATATTCAGAAGGGGTTTGAGGAAAACGAGAAGCTGCTGTTTCAGGGATTTACGGAAACGGAGGAGTGCCTGCTCAGACGCTTTCTGATACAGATTATAAAGAATATGGAGGGAAAATAGATGCTGAAAATGTTTCGTTATGTGAAAGATAAATGGTACTATGTGGTACTGATTATCGCCTTACTGTTCTTACAGGCCAACTGCGATCTGGCGCTGCCTGACTATACATCGAAAATCGTGAATGTAGGAATTCAGCAAAAAGGAATCGAGGACGGGGTTCCGGACCAGATCAGAGAGGATTCTATGAGGAAGTTGTTTCTTTTTATGGACAGTGAGACACAGGCATATGTGGAGGACAGTTACACGTTAGAGGATGGGATTTATCATTTAAAAAAGATTTCCTCAGAACAGAGGAAAGCGCTGAACGAGAAATTAGGCGTCCCGATGCTTATGGTATCCGGCCTGTCCGCAGACGGGGCGCAGGCTCTGTCCGTGAAAACGGAAATGGGACTGCCAGAGGATGTGGATCTGTTTCAGATTCTGGCGCAGATGCCAGCGGAGGAAAGAGGTCAGATGCTTGCGGCGCAGTCTGAAAAATTGGAGCAGATGCCGGAGTCCATTGTCACGCAGACGGCCATTACTTATTTGCAGGATGAATATACGCAGATGGGAAGAGACCTGGACCGTATGCAGACGGACTATCTGGTGAAGGCGGGACTGAAAATGCTTGGAATCGCATTCCTGATCATGGCAGCCGCTATTACAGTAACCTTTTTGTCCAGCCGTGTGGCTGCTTATCTGGGCTGCAATCTGAGAAACCGGGTCTATCGGAAGGTGATCAGCTTTTCGGGAGCAGAGCTGAATCAGTTTTCCACCGCGTCCCTGATTACCAGAAGCACGAATGATATTCAGCAGATTCAGATGGTGGCGACGATGATTTTTCGTATCGTGCTCTATGCGCCGATTCTCGGCGTCGGCGGTGTGATAAAGGTCTTTCAGACCGACGCTTCCATGACATGGATTCTGGCGCTGGCGGTCGTTCTGATTTTTCTTTTGGTGATGGTTTTATTTCGAGTCGCCATGCCGAAGTTTACTTTATTGCAGACGCTGGTCGATAAGCTGAACCTGGTAACGAGAGAAACGTTGACAGGTATTATGGTCATCCGGGCTTTCAGTACGGAAAAGCACGAAGAAGAGCGTTTTGAAAAGGCAAACCAGAATCTGACAAAAACAAACCTGTTTGTCAACCGGGTCATGACCTTTATGATGCCCGCCATGATGCTGATTATGAATGGGATAACGGTACTGGTAGTGTACAATGGTTCCTATGCGGTGGATGCCGGCACCATGCAGGTGGGAAATATGATGGCGTTTATTCAGTATGCGATGCAGATCATCATGTCCTTCCTGATGATTACGATGATGTCGATTATGCTTCCGAGGGCGAACGTATCGGCAAAGCGTATCAATGAGGTTCTGAATACGGAAGTTTCCATTCAAGACCCGGAAACCGTAAGGTGTGCGGAAGAAGAAATCAAGGGACTGGTAGAATTTGATCACGTAAGTTTCGCCTATCCGGGAGCGGAGGAAAAGGTTTTAAACGATATTTCTTTTACGGCGCGCAAAGGTGAGACAGTAGCGTTGATTGGAAGTACCGGAAGTGGAAAGAGTACGCTGGTAAACATGATTCCAAGATTTTTTGATGTGACGGAGGGCAGAATTCTGGTGGATGGCGTGGATGTGCGCGACATGAGTTTAAAGGCGCTGAGAGCAAAGCTTGGCTATGTGCCGCAGAAAGGCGTGCTGTTCTCAGGAACGATAGATTCCAACATCCGTTACGGAAAAGAGGACGCCACAGAGGAAGAGGTGCGGCGCGCGGCAGAGATCGCACAGGCGTGGGATTTTATCAGCGAGAAAGCGGACGGCGTGCGGTCACCGATCTCGCAGGGCGGAACGAACGTTTCCGGCGGGCAGAAGCAAAGGCTTTCCATCGCCAGGGCGATTGCGAAGGAGCCGGAGATTTACATTTTTGACGACAGCTTTTCCGCACTGGATTATAAAACGGACGTGGTGCTGCGGCGAGCTCTGAAGCAGGAAACGAAAGATGCGACCACCTTGATCGTGGCTCAGCGTATCAGCACCATTCTCCACGCAGACAAGATCATTGTGCTGGATAACGGATGCGTGGCAGGACAGGGAACTCATAAAGAATTGATGCAGAACTGTGAGGTTTACAGGCAGATCGCAATGTCTCAGTTGTCAGAGGAGGAATTAGCCAATGAGTAGAGAAGGAAGCAAAAGACCCGCAGGCCCTATGGGACATGGAGGAGGGCGGATGCCCGGAGAGAAAGCGAAAGATTTTAAAGGAACGATGGGAAAACTGATGCGGTATCTTGGACGGTATAAAATCCGGATTCTTGGCGTTATGGCCTTTGCCGTGGGAGGCACGGTATTTAACATTATCGGACCAAAGATACTGGGAAAAGCCACCACTGAGCTGTTTAATGGTCTGGTGGCGAAAATCGGCGGTACAGGAGGGATTGATTTTGGAAGAATCGGAGAGATCCTGCTGTTTACGCTGGGGCTGTATGCCGTGAGCGCCGCATGCAGCTTTATACAGGGATTTATCATGACCGGAATCTCCAATGATGTGACCTACAGCCTCCGGCGGGATATATCGAAAAAAATTAACCGGATTCCGTTAAATTACTATGAGAGACGAACGCATGGAGAAGTGCTTTCGCGTGTGACGAATGATATTGACACGCTTCAGCAGAGCCTGAATCAGAGCCTGACACAGCTTATCACTTCCGTGACGACTCTGATTGGCGTGTTAGTGATGATGCTTTCCATTAATGTGTGGATGACGCTTGCCGCTCTTTTGATTCTTCCGGTTTCTATGGGAATCATCGGAACCGTGATGAAGCATTCCCAGAAATTTTTCATGGATCAGCAGAGGTATCTGGGAGAAGTCAACGGACAGGTCGAGGAGATTTACAGTGGACATAATGTCGTGAAGGTATTTAATAAAGAAGAGGACGTGGTTCGCGTCTTTGAAGAAACGAATCATAAACTGTATGAGTCCGGGTGGAAATCACAGTTCTTCTCAGGAATTATGATGCCGGTCATGCAGTTTGTCGGGAATATCGGTTATGTGATGGTAGCGATTCTGGGCGGCTTTATGGCGATCCGGGGAGCGATCGAGGTCGGTGATATCCAGTCCTTTTTCCAGTATATCCGAAACTTCACACAGCCGATTCAGCAGATTGCGCAGGTGACGAATATGCTCCAGTCTACGGCGGCGGCTTCCGAGCGTGTGTTTGAGTTTCTGGAAGAAGAGGAGGAGGACCAGAAGGCAGAGCATCCGGCGGATAACCGCACGGTAGAGGGAAATGTGACCTTTGATCACGCCGTATTTGGCTACGATCCGGATAAAGTTATCATTCATGATTTTTCAGCCGAAGTGAAGCAGGGACAGACTGTGGCAATCGTAGGGCCTACCGGAGCCGGAAAAACGACAATGGTGAAGCTTTTGATGCGTTTCTATGATGTGAATTCCGGTTCTATCCGGATCGACGGACACGATGTCAGGGAGTTTAACCGGAGCGAGCTGCGGGAAATGTTCGGGATGGTGCTTCAGGATACCTGGCTGTTTCACGGAACGATTATGGAAAATATACGTTACGGTCGTCTGGACGCCACGGATGAGGAGGTCATAGCGGCGGCGAAAGCGGCACATGCCCATAGATTTATCATGGCGCAGCCGGGCGGCTATCAGATGGTATTAAACGAAGAGACCAACAATATTTCACAGGGGCAGAAGCAGCTTCTGACGATTGCCAGGGCGATTCTGGCGGATAATAAGATTCTGATTCTGGATGAGGCTACCTCTTCTGTGGATACCAGAACCGAGATACAGATTCAGAAGGCCATGAATAACCTGATGAAAGGAAGAACCAGCTTTGTAATCGCACACAGGCTGTCTACGATCAAGGATTCTGATTTGATTCTTGTCATGAAGGACGGGGACATTATCGAGCAGGGGACCCATGAAGAACTGCTGGCGAAGAAAGGGTTTTATGAGAGTCTTTATAATAGTCAGTTTGAAAAGGCGGAAGTGGTATAAATATCTGGAAACTGTTCCTTCTTCATGAAAAGATTGAAAAAATCAGGGCTTGGCTGTATAATAGACTATAAGATATTTGAAATGAGCAAATATTAAGATGGGAAGGTGAGGATATGGGCAAATTGGAAACCTTAAAAAAGATGCTGGAGGAAAGCCATTATACGGTTGCACTCTGTGGCTCAGGTATGATGGAGGAAGGGGGATTCGTCGGTATCAAGATACAGGAAAGGGCTTATGAGATTGAGAAACGTTATGGAGCGTCTCCGGAAGAACTTTTCAGTTCCAGATATTACAATACGAGGCCGGAAAAATTTTTTCAATTTTATAAAAGAGAAATTGTAGGAGAACCGCCGGAGGTGACGGAATCTTTCAAAACCATGGCGGCTATGGAAAGAGCGGGAAAACTGCAATGTATTATTACGGCTAATATTTATGAGAGAGGACAGAAGGCAGGATGCAAGAATGTAATTAACCTCCACGGCAGTATTTATCAGAACAAATGCCAAAGATGCGGCAGAGAGTATTCTTTGGAGTATATGAAAAATGCGCCGGGGGTACCTATCTGTGAGACGTGCAGTTCTGTGGTACGTCCAGGGGTTTCTCTGTTTGGGGAAATGTCAGATGCCAGGCTGGTGACAAAAACTACGGAAGAGGTGGAACGGGCTGAAGTTTTGCTGATTCTTGGAACTACCCTTCAATCAGAGGTTTTTGCTAATTATATCCGGTGTTTTCATGGGAAAAATATGGTGGTGATTCACAAAGAACCACACTTTTTGGATTACAAGGCAGATTTGGTGATTATTGATGAGCCAAAGAATGTGTTTCCGAAACTTGGGTACGAATAAAGAAAAGGGGCGTCTTCCCGGAGGAGGGCGCCCCACTTTTTACCGTGTACGATACGTCTGCCGCGAGGAAATATCATCAATGATGCGAAGCTCTTCCTCTGTGAAGGAGGTGTTTTCCAGCGCTTTGATGTTGTCGAGAATCTGGGAGGGCCTGGAAGCGCCGATGAGGACGCTTGTTACGATACCGTCACGCAGCACCCAGCTTAAAGCCATTTCTGCAAGGGTCTGTCCACGTTCCCCTGCAAGATCATTTAACTGTCGGATCAGTTCGATGCGTTCGGGCGTCAGAGCCGATGCTTTCAGGTAGCGGTCGTCCGTTTTGGCACGGCTGTCCTGTGGAATGCCGTGAAGGTAGCGGTCCGTCAGCATTCCCTGTGCCAGAGGGCTGAAGGCGATGATGCCCTTGTTTAGTCTGGCGGAGGTTTCCTTCAGGCCGTTGTTTTCAATGGTACGGTCGAAGATAGAGTAACGGTTCTGGTTAATGACAAACGGACAGTGGAGGTCAGAAAGGATCTTTGCTGCCTTTTCCAGTGCTTCTCCATTGTAGTTCGACAGGCCGACGTACAGAGCCTTCCCACTGGCGACAGCCTGTGCGAGAGCGCCCATTGTCTCCTCCAGAGGGGTTTCGGGGTCCATGCGGTGATGATAAAAGATGTCCACGTAGTCCAGCCCCAGACGCATCAGGCTCTGGTCAAGGCTGGAAAGAAGATATTTCCGGCTTCCCCAGTCGCCGTAAGGGCCGTCCCACATCAAATAGCCGGCTTTGGTACTGATTAGCAGTTCATCACGGTACGCCTGAAAGTTTTCCTTTAGAATAAGCCCCAGATTTTTTTCCGCGCTTCCGGGTTTCGGGCCGTAATTGTTCGCAAGGTCGAAGTGTGTAATTCCATGATCAAAAGCGGTAAAGCAGAGCTGCTTCATATTTTCAAGGGGCGAGGTATCACCGAAATTATGCCAGAGTCCCAGAGAAACGGCGGGGAGCTTTAAGCCGCTGTTCCCGGAACGGCGGTAGGTCATGGATTCGTAACGTGAAGATGATGCCTGATACATATGCGTACCTCCTATTTCTCAAAGTATTAAGCTTATCATAACACTTTGCAGGATATTTGCAAACCCTGGACGAAGAAATATGCGGATGGATGCCGTAGAAACAAACGGCTGCGAAGATGCAGGCAGGAAAAATGTGGGCAGGAAAATGGAAAACAGATTGAAAATTGTGGAAAGAGTTGTTATGATAGGGGATAAGTGTGAATAAATGATAGAAAGAGGAAAAAGACATGAAAAAGATTCTGGATTTGATTACCAGGGAAATGGTACAGGCATTTACGGAAGCGGGATATGATGCTTCCTATGCGAAGGTGTCTCTGTCAAACCGCCCGGACTTATGTGAATATCAGTGTAACGGGGCGATGGCTGCGGCGAAAACCTATAAAAAGGCGCCGATCATGATAGCGAATGCTGTCGTGGAAAAGCTGGAAGGAAGTAAGGTATTTTCCGACGTGTCGGCAGTGAATCCCGGATTTATTAACCTGAAGCTGGATAACGCTTTTCTGGCGGACTATTTACAGAAAATGCAGGCGGATGAGAATCTGTCGATAGAAAAGGCAGCGAAGCCCAAAAAGATCATGATTGATTACGGCGGACCGAATGTGGCGAAGCCGCTCCATGTGGGACATCTGCGTTCCGCTATCATCGGAGAGAGCATCAAGCGTATGGGACGCCTGATGGGACATGAGGTGATCGGGGACGTACATCTGGGTGACTGGGGACTCCAGATGGGACTTATCATCACAGAGTTGAAAACACGTAAGCCGGAGCTGGTATACTTTGAGGAAGCCTATGAGGGAGAATATCCGGACGAGGCTCCGTTTACCATCAGCGAGCTGGAGGAGATCTACCCGACCGCCAGCGCAAAGTCAAAAAAGGATGCGGCCTATAAAGAGGAAGCGATGCAGGCGACGTATCTGCTCCAGCATGGGCATAAGGGGTATCAGGCAATTCTCAAACATATTCTAAACGTTTCTGTCACGGATTTGAAGAAGAATTATGAGAGACTGAACGTTTCCTTTGATTTATGGAAAGGGGAGTCGGATGCACAGCCATATATCCCGGAAATGGCGGAATATATGAAAAAAGAGGGTTATTCCCGTCTGGATGACGGCGCATGGGTCGTAGACGTCAAAGAAGAAAGCGATACCAAAGAGGTTCCGCCCTGCATGATCCTGAAATCAGACGGCGCGTCTCTTTACACGACGACGGACCTGGCGACGATTATCGACCGCATGGAGCATTACAAACCGGACGAAATGATCTATGTGGTGGACAAGCGGCAGGAAATGCACTTTATCCAGGTGTTCCGCTGTGCGAGAAAGACAAAGCTGGTGGAGGAGGATACCAGCCTGAAATTCCTGGGATTTGGCACGATGAACGGAAAGGACGGAAAGCCGTTTAAGACACGGGACGGCGGCGTAATGCGTCTGGAAACCCTGATTAAAGATATTAACGAAGAGATGTTTAAGAAAATCACGGACAATCATGAAATTGATCCGGACGAGGCAAGAGAGACGGCAAAGATCGTAGGTCTGGCCGCGATCAAATATGGGGATTTGTCCAATCAGGCATCCAAAGACTATGTGTTTGATGTAGACCGTTTTACTTCCTTTGAGGGAAATACAGGGCCGTATATCCTGTATACGATCGTCCGTATTAAGTCTATTTTGAATAAATATCAGGCAGGCGGCGGGAAGCTGGAAGGCTATGCCATCGGAAAACCGGCGAGCGAAAGTGAAAAAGCTCTGATGCTGGTTCTGTCCAGATTTAACAGTGTGATGGAAAATGCGTTTGAAGAGATTGCGCCGCATAAGATCTGTTCTTATATCTATGATCTGGCGAACGAGTTTAACCGCTTCTATCATGAGACAAAAATTCTGTCTGAGGAGAATGAGCAGCAGAAAGCGGGATGGATTCAGCTTCTGAAACTGACAAAAGATGTTCTGGAGCGCTGCATCGATACCCTGGGCTTTTCCGCCCCAGAGAGGATGTAGCTACTGTCTAGCTGTGCACAAACAGAAAAAGACAATCCGAGCAAGTTTACTTGCGGAGGATTGTCTTTTTCTGTTTGTATAGAGCGCTCAGCTCTTTTTTCGGGAATATTTTTTCTTTTTCCTGCATATATTTAGAGCAACAGTATTTCAGTACAGTTGCTCTTTTTTACATGGAGGAAAGGCTATGAAGAAACGGAAATTCAGGAAATTTGCAGGACTTTTTTTGATGCTGCAGGCGTTTTTTGTACAGGGGATGGTATTTGAACGGGTACAGGGAGAAGAACCGGCATCTGTCGTTACCATAGGAGAAGTATCCGCGATACTGGCGGAACCGGAAAATTTAGAGAAGGAGAGTGAAAGGGCAGTCATTATTGAAAATGCAAGGGCGGGACAGGTCATCCGGCGGACGCCAACCGTCTATCTGCTGGAAGAGTCAAAAAGGGCTTATGTGCGGGCGATGATTTCTGTAAGCGGGCTGTCCGGAGGACAGGCCCAAAAAGTGCTGGGAAGTCTCGAATGGCCGCAGGGATGGAACTATAATCTGAAGGACGGATATTACTATTATAAAGATTCCATATCTGCCGGACAGCAGGTGCCTGTTTTTGAAAGCATACATATACCGGAGGATTGGAAGAATCCGGGGAGGTTTCAGATTGATGTAAGAGTAGAAGTGGTACAGGCATCTTCCCTGACGCCGAAAATTGACGCAGAATGCCGGATTCTGGAGTGGATTTTGGCAGAATAAGGAAAGATTTTTTGTTGACAATGGAAGGTTGGAAGTATAAGATAGCAGGGATGAAGCGGTAAAAGACAAAGGAGGAACCAGCATGTGTATATTTGACTATGGAAAAGTAAAAGACCCGGAATATTTTTCCGAGGGGAGATGTGAAGCGCACTCTGATCATGTGGTTTATGCTTCGTGGGAGGAATATAGGGAGAAAAAAAGCAGCTTTTACGTCTCACTGGATGGATTGTGGAAGTTTGCGTATGCGAGGAATTATGGACAGGCAGTTCCGGGATTTGAGGCCCCGGCGTTTGATTGCAGCGGGTGGGATGACATTCGTGTTCCGGCGAGCATCCAGATGGAAGGATGGGATATTCCGCAGTATGTGAACGTCCAGTATCCGTGGGATGGCAGGGAAGAGATTGTTCCCGGTGAGATTCCTGAAAAGTTTAATCCGGTCGCCAGTTATGTCAAGGTATTCACCGTGCCGGAGCGTATGAAAAAGCACAGGCTGTTTCTTTCCTTCCAGGGGGCGGAAAGCGGACTGGCGGTGTGGATGAACGGGAATTTTGTAGGATATAGTGAGGACAGCTTTTCACCGTCGGATTTTGAGATCACTTCTTATGTGCGGGAAGGGGAAAATAAGCTGGCGGTGCAGGTGTTTAAATGGACCTCTTCGAGCTGGTGCGAGGATCAGGATTTTTACCGGTTTTCCGGACTGCACCGGAGCGTGTATCTGTATGCAGTACCGGAAATTCATGTACAGGATATCAGGATTCAGACACTTTTGGATGAAAAATATGAGAATGCCAGGCTGGATATCCGGCTGAAAATGGAATTTTCCGGGGAAGAAGAGAAAGGGAACGGAAAGCTTACGCTGACAGGAGAAAACGGGGAAGTTTTTTCGGTAACGGAAAGACTGGAGAAGGAGTGCAGCTTTTGTTATCCTGTGGCAGCGCCAAAGCTGTGGAGTGCGGAAACACCGAACCTGTATGAGCTGAAGATTGAAATTACGGACGGAGAAGGAAATTTGCAGGAGTGTATGGCGCAGAAGGTCGGCTTCCGGAAGTTTGAGATGAAGAATGCCATCATGTGTCTGAACGGAAAAAGAATCGTCTTTAAAGGGGTGAACCGACATGAGTTCAGCTCCAAAACAGGACGCACGGTATCCAAAGAAGAATTGATAAAAGACATCGTGACGATGAAGCAGAACAATATCAATGCGATCCGTACCTGCCATTATCCCAACAGTTCGGCGCTGTATGAATTGTGCGATACGTACGGCCTGTATCTGATTGCCGAAAACAATCTGGAATCTCACGGAAGCTGGGAACACATTGAACGGGGAAAGGCAGGCGTCGAAGCGGCAGTACCGGGTGACCGGGCGGAATGGGAGCCGATGATGCTGGATCGGGTGAACTCCTGTTATCAGAGAGATAAGAACCATCCGTCTATCCTGATCTGGTCCTGCGGGAACGAGTCTTTTGGCGGCAGCGTGATTAAGCATATGTCAGACCGCTTTCACGAGCTGGATGACACGAGACTGGTTCACTACGAGGGAATCTTTCATGACAGACGCTACAATGATACCAGTGATATGGAGAGCCATATGTATTCTTCCGTGGAGACGATCAAAGAATTTCTGGCACATGACAGGAGCAAGCCTTTTCTGTCATGTGAATATGCACATGCGATGGGAAATTCCTGTGGAGCCATGAACAAATATACGGAGCTGGCAGATACAGACCCCTCCTATCAGGGCGGCTTTCTGTGGGATTATATTGACCAGTCCATCCGGAAAAAGAACCGTTACGGAGAAGTTTTCCAGGCATATGGAGGAGACTTTGGGGAGCGTCCTACGGATTATAACTTTAGCGGGAATGGAATTGTTTACGGCGGAGAACGGGAAGAATCGCCCAAGATGCCTTCGGTAAAATATAATTATCAGGGAATTGACGTCCGGTTTACAGATGATGCGGTCTGCATAAAAAACAAGAACCTGTTTTTGAATACATCTGCGTATCAATGCACCGTGAAGCTGGAACAGGAGGGAAAGCTGCTGGCGTGTGCCCGCCTGGAAACAGACGTGGAACCGCTCTCGGAAAAAACGTATCCTCTGCCGGTTGAAAGAGCCGTGCGTCCGGGCGAGTACGTCGTGACGGTTTCTTTTACGCTGCGGGAGGACACGCTGTGGGCACGGGCAGGACACGAGGTGGCATTCGGACAGACAAGCTATGAGATTGAAAAAGAAGAAGAGCGCCATACAGGAAAATTCCGGGTCATTCATGGAAAGCTGAATACTGGCGTACAGGGAGAGCATTTCAACGTACTTTTTTCAAATCTGAACGGCGGACTGGTGTCGTACCGCTACGGCGGGAAAGAGATGATTGAAAAGATTCCCATGCCGAATTTCTGGCGTGCGCCCACAGATAACGATACGGGGAATCAGATGCCTCAGCGCTACGCCCAGTGGAAAACGGCGAGCCTGTATCTTACCCATAAATCCTTTGGAACATTTTCTGAAAGGGAGCCGCAGGTGACGGAAACAGCGGAAAGTGTCAGCGTGACCTTCTGTTATGGAATGCCGACGATTCCCCAGACCGAGTGTTTTCTGACGTATCAGGTCTACGGAGACGGCGCTGTGCAGGTGAAGCTTTCTTATGATCCGGTAAAAGAGCTGGGGGATATGCCGGAATTTGGCGTGATGTTCCGGCTGAGTGCGGACTATGACCATGTGAAATGGTATGGTTATGGGCCGCAGGAGACTTATGCAGACCGTTTACAGGGAGCAAAGCTGGGGATTTTTGAAAATCAGGTAAAGGACAACCTGGCAAAATACCTGGTTCCACAGGAATGCGGAAGTAAAATGGGCGTCCGCCGGGCCGAAGTGACGGACTACCGGGGCCGGGGCATGAAATTCTGGGGAAAAGACCTTATGTTTTCCGCATTGCCTTACACACCGCATGAACTGGAGAACGCGGGGCACGCATATGAGCTTCCAGACGTGCATTACACGACGGTTCGTGTGGCGAAGGCACAGATGGGAGTCGGGGGCGATGACAGTTGGGGAGCCAGGACGCATCCGGAGTTCCTTCTGGAAGTGAAAAAGCCGATGGAATTTTCTTTCTTTTTCTGCGGAATTTAGAAAGGAGATTTTGAAATTTTCCAAAAAAAGCGCTGTTTTGATAAGAAAAAAGGAGATACGGGAAGATGAAATACGTTTTAGATTCACATACGCATACCCTTGCCAGCGGACACGCTTACAGTACCCTGCATGAGATGGCAAGGGAGGCGGCCAAGAAAGGGCTGGAGCTTCTGGGAATCACAGAGCATTCCATGACGCTGCCGGGGGCCTGCCATGAATTTTATTTTCAGAATATGCGGATGCTCCCACGGGAAATGTACGGTATACATGTCATGCACGGGGCGGAGGTCAATATCACCGGGTATGACGGGAGCCTGGATATGGAGGATTCACTGATGAAAAAGCTGGACGTGGTGATTGCAAGTCTCCATACGCCCTGCATCAGGCCGGGAACAAGGGAAGAAAATACACAGGCTTTGCTGTATGCCATGAAGAATCCCTATGTGAATATTATCGGACATCCGGATGACAGC
>CAJKKX010000004.1 GCA_905200565.1 uncultured Lachnospiraceae bacterium | reverse complement strand
ATCTACCGTCCGCACTGCTGGGGAGCATTTGGCACGGTGGACAGACAGGCGGCGGATTATCTTGCCTGCCGGACATACGGACCGCTGTATAAATAATGAGAATGCTTTTTTATAGAGGAGCCGATAAAGAAAAACAAAACTGCAGGGAAGGATGACATTTGCGGCGAACTATGCTATACTTTAGATAAATTTACCAGCACCATCCTGCTGGAAAAGTAATAGAAAGATTGGAAAAAGCATATGACGTCGAAAGAATTTGCAAGTCTGATCGGAGTATCGCAGCCCACGGTCTCACGTGCTCTGAATAACAGCAATCTGGTGCCGGAGGAGAAAAAACAGTATATCATACAGAAGGCAAAGGAGTATGGATTTGAACTCAACAGTCAGGCGCAAAGTCTGAAGACGAAGCGGACGGGAACGATTGGGATCTTATTTCCGAAGCATTTCCTTGGCATGAACAAGAATCTGATGCTTGCCTACGTATACGATTGTATCCAGAAGGAACTGAGCCACTATAGTTATGATATCATGGTCATCTACTACGATAAGGAAACGGATGATTTTTCAAGCTTTGAGCGGATTATCCGCCGCCGCAAGGTGGACGGTTTTCTGGTTTTGCGCATGGAGCTTTCCGATAAAGAGATGGAAGTAATTGAGAAGTATAAGGTTCCGTGTGTGTTTATGATGAATGCCAGTGCCAAGATCCGCGGCAACCTTAATTATCTGTTTTCAGACAGTATTTACGGCGGTTATCTGGCGGGATGTTATCTGCGGAATTTCACGGATTATGAGAAAATGTTTATCACTGTTTTTGAGGAATCCAATGACGCGAAGCGCCGTCTGCAGGGTTTCCGGCAGGCTCTTGAGGAGGTCGGGCAGCAGGTGGCGCAGGAAGATATCCTTTACTGCGCTCTGGGGATCGATTCTGCATATCAGCTTGTGAACGAAAATCCGGGAAAATTCCGGGGCAGAAAGGTAGCAATTCTTGCCTACAGCGATATGCTGGCGATTGGCATTGTGCAGGCTCTGGTATCACAGGGAATCCGAATACCGGAGCAGGTGCAGATTATCGGGATGGATGATATTCCGCTGACGACTTACCTGCATCCGCAGATCAGCACGATCCACGTGCAGGTGGAAGAAATGGTACCGCGTGCATGTACGCTCCTTCTGGACATGATCGAGAAAAAAGACGGAGTGATCCAGGAATGGATCAAACCGCGGCTGATACTGCGGGAGACAACGTGCAACGATTTTGCATAATCGGATTTCAGGTAAAACTGTCGGTTTCGCCAAAAGGTGAGGCCGGCAGTTTTTCTTTGAGAATTTTTCACAAAAACAAGGAATTTGGATTGTGAAGATTTAACAAAATGAGTAAAAAGATATGATTTTGGCAAAAAAATGATTGACAGGCACTGCAAATAATGTTATGTTGAAATTACCGAATGAATACGTATTCAAAAAGAAAAACAGAGCATGATTAACAAAAGGATATGGAGGGAAAGTACAGATGAAGAAGAAAATAGCGGCAGTATTGACAGCAGGTTTGGTTTTTACATGTCTTAGCGGAATGATGGTAAATGCAGAAGAACTGACACCGTCCGGGGAAACACTGACAGTCGGCACGATGGCGAATTCCCTGGGACTTCCGGTACATGTGGCGGAAGAAAAGGGCTACTTTGAAGAGGCAGGTCTGGACGTGAATATTGAGATTTTTGCTACAGGCGCCCCGATCAACGAAGCGATGGCGGCCGGAGAGCTGGATGTGGCAGTCAGCGGAATGGCATCTGTATATGGTCTGGCAACCGGTATGTATACCTATATCGGCGATGGCGTGATCACAACAGGCGGCGAATCCATCTATGCGAGAGCGGACAGCCCGTATGTGCAGGCGGGAGCGGATGAGAAAGGAATCATCGGCGATGCGGAAAGCCTGAAGGGCGTGTCTATTTTAGGACCGCTTGCTACAACGGCACACTACCAGGCGATCAAGTATATTGAATATTTCGGACTGACTGCCGATGATTTCAGCATGGTATCCATGGATTATGCGCAGGCTTATCAGGCATTTGTTACCGGAGAGGGTGATCTGATCGCGGCAAAGATGCCGTATACGAATCAGCTTGAGGAGGCCGGCTATGTGAAGGTCTGTGACATGAATCTGATTCTGGACAATCCGATTATTGATACCATTTTTGTACAGAATAATGTGGCGGAGGAGAAAAAGGATGATCTGATCCTTTTCCTGGAATGCTATTACAAAGCGTGTGAGGATATTATGAATGATGAGGCGATGCGCCGCGAATCGGCTGTGACATGGTATGCAGAAGAGGGCATTACCTACAGCGAATCTGATATGGACGCTGAGGTGGAAGTAAAAGATTACTTTACGCGTGAAACGGTAAATACGGAAGAAAATCAGCTTGGACAATTTATGGTAGATATCGCGAACTTCTATGTAGAGCAGGAAATGATCGCTGAGAGTGATGTGGCAAATGTAGAGGCAAGCATTGACACTTCCTTTGTTGAAGCGGTAAAAGCAAGAAAATAAGTGATAATGAAACCGGAGAGGCTGCTGCATATGCTGGTGATCACAGGCTGCAGCAGCCTTATTTTATCTCTGAAAGGAAATGAGTTTTTATGAAGAAGACAAAAAAGAAAACGAAATATCTGCTGATTTCGACGGCTTCCATTTTGACGGTGATCTTTGTCTGGTTTTTATGCATCAATGTATTTCATTTGAAATCGGAGCTTGTATTTCCGGGACCGGCGAAGGTGTTTCAGACATTTATCCAGAAGATGACGACCAAGGCGCCGGACGGAGCAACGCTTCCGCAGCACCTCTGGGCGAGTATCAGAGTGGCGCTGCTGGGCTATGCGCTCGGAGCGCTGGTTGGGGTACCGCTTGGGATCGCAATGGCGTGGAATAAATGGGTGGACCGTTTTGTGCGGCCGCTGTTTGATATGATCCGTCCGATTCCCGGACTGGCGTGGATCCCGATGTTTATCCTGCTGTTCGGTATCGGCATTACCTCCAAAGCGCTGGTTATTTTCCTGGGCGCCCTGATCGCCTGTATCGTAAACAGCTATACAGGTATCCGGCAGACAAAAGAGGTGCATCTGTGGGTGGGCGATGTGTTTGGCGCATCCAGTATGCAGAAGCTGTTTCTGGTGGCGATCCCAACGGCACTTCCGATGATCTTTACCGGGCTGCGCGTGGCGCTCGGAACCTCCTGGACAGCGCTGGTGGCAGCAGAGCTTTTGGCCTCCACAAAGGGATTGGGGTACATGATACAGCAGGCGCGCGCAATTTCCAGACCGGATATCATCATTGTAGGTATGCTTGCGATCGGCGCAGTGGGCGCAGTCTTTGACGCCGTGCTCCACATGATAGAAGTACGGGTAGCGAAAGGAATGAATGCAAAATGACAAAAAATAAGAGAATAGGTGAAAAAGCGATCACGGGAGTCTGCGCCTGTGTTTCTATCGGCGCCTTCCTGCTGTTGTGGGCATGGGGCGCGGCATTTACGGAGCTTGGTTTATTTATGCCCGGACCGGTTGAGGTTGTGCGTGCGATCGGAGAGGGAATCGTGGGAACCGTTGGAAAGCATAGTATCATGGTGCATGTCGGCTATAGCCTGATGCGGGTACTTGCCGGATTTTTGATCGGTTCTGCGGTAGGTATCGTCTGCGGACTTCTGATGGGGTGGTATCCGGTGGCGGAGGCGATCATCAATCCGATTTTCCGCATTATCCGCCCGATCCCGCCGATTGCGTGGATCCCGATCTCCATTATCTGGTTTGGACTTGGAGAGAATGCAAAAATATTTCTGATTTTTCTTGCATCCTTTTCAAATACGACGCTGAACTCCATGGCAGGCGCCAAGAGCGTAGATCCGGAAATCGTAAACGCGTCGCGTATGCTTGGAGCGAGTGAGCGGCAGATTTTTACAACGATCGTGCTTCCGGCTTCCGTGCCGTCTATTTTTGCGGGACTGCAGGTGGCGCTCTCCAGCAGCTGGGCGACCGTACTGGCAGCGGAGATGGTGAGGTCTTCGGAAGGTCTTGGATGGATGATCGTGGCTGGAATGAACAATAACGATATGGTTCAGATTTTATCGGGAATTGTAATGATTGGCGTGGTAGGCTATATCCTTGCAATTTTGATGAGAAAAGCGGAGGATGTGTTATGTCGGTGGAACAAGAGCGGACAGTAGCAAATATGATTGAATGCAGAGGCGTGTGCAAATCGTTTGAGACGCCGGAGGGAGAACATCAGGTGATCAAAGACCTGAATATGGCAGCAAAAGAAAACGAGTTTCTGGTGCTCTTCGGACCGGGACAGTGCGGAAAGACCACGATCATGAATCTGATCGCCGGTTTTGAGCCGGCGAGCGAGGGCAGCATGACTTTTCTTGGAAAAGAGATCTCAAAGCCGGGACCGGAGCGGGGCGTGGTCTTTCAGTCGACGGCGTTGTTCCCATGGATGACGACAATGGGAAATGTGGAATACGGATTGAAAATAGCGGGCGTTAAAAAGGAAGAGCGCCGCAGGCGTGCGCAGAAATACATTGATCTGGTAGGCCTGCAGGGTTTTGAAAATTCATTTCCGGTACAGCTCTCCGGCGGAATGCGCCAGCGCGTAGGCATTGCAAGGGCATACTGCAATGAGCCGAAGGTGATGCTGATGGACGAGCCGTTCGGAGCGCTGGATGCGCAGACGCGCTATCTGATGCAGGAGGAGCTGCAGCGCATCTGGGATGCGGAAAAGAGGACGGTTATTTTTGTCACGAATAATATTGAGGAAGCAATTTATCTGGCGGACCGTATTCTGGTGCTGACGAACTGCCCGGCGACAGTAAAACGGGAGTATAAGATCGAACTTCCGCGGCCGCGCGATCTGGTGTCACCGGAGTTTTTGGCGCTGCGAAAGGAAATCACGGGAATTTTAGACAGTACGTCAGACGGGAGGCAGCAATGAGCGAAAAAGTAAAAGTAAAGGTAAATCATCTTACCAAGAAATTTGGCGACCTGCTGGTGCTGGACGACATGTCCTTTGATGTCATGGACGGGGATCTGCTGTGCGTAGTCGGACCGACCGGCTGCGGAAAGACGACCTTTTTGAACAGTCTCACAAAAATATATGATATTACCAGCGGAGAGATCCTGCTGGACGGACAGAAGGTAGACACCAGGAAGCAGAACATCGCCTACATTTTTCAGGGAGATTCCACAATGCCGTGGCTTACGGTGGAGGAAAATGTGGGGTTCGGACTGAAGGTGAAGAAGGTACCGGAAGCGAAAAAGAAAGAGCAGGTAGAAAAATATCTGGATATCGTAGGTCTTACGAAATACCGCAAGTATTATCCCAAACAGCTTTCGGCAAGTATGCTGCAGCGCGTGAGTATTGCGCGCGCATTTGCGACGGAACCGGATCTTCTGCTGATGGACGAGCCTTACGGACAGCTTGACATTGAGCTGCGTTTTAAGCTGGAGGATGAGCTGGTAAAGCTCTGGCAGATGACAAAGACAACGGTGCTTTTTATCACACATAATATTGAAGAGGCGGTTTATCTCGGCAATAAGATCATGATCCTGACGAATAAGCCGACGACCGTCAAGACAACGATTGAAAATACACTGCCGCGGCCGCGCGATATTGCCGCCCCGGAATTTGTGCGTCTGCGCAATGAGGTGACGGAGCTGATCAAGTGGTGGTAGGGATAGGAGGAACGTATGCGGGCAATTACGATTATGTATGATTCACTGAATCGCAGGTATCTCCCGTGTTATGGCGATGAGATTTCCATTATGCCGAATTTCCGGAGACTGGCGGAAAGGACAGCCGTCTTTGATAAGTTTTACGTGGGGAGTCTTCCGTGCATTCCGGCGCGGAGAGAGCTGCAGACCGGCAGATACAATTTTCTGCACCGCTGCTGGGGACCGCTGGAGCCGTTTGACGATTCGCTGCCGTCCATTCTGGGAGAGCACGGGATTTATTCGCATTGTGTGACGGATCATGCCCACTACTGGCAGGAGGGAGGAAGCACTTATCACACAAAGTTTTCTTCCTGTGAGATGATCCGCGGGCAGGAGGGCGATTTCTGGAAAGGGAAGGTGGACGGATTCACAGAAAATCTCGATCTGCACCGACAGGACGCCGTGAACCGGGAGGCAATGCAGGGGGAAGAAAACCATCCGCACTATCAGACCTGTAAGAGTGCGCTGGAATTTCTGGAAGACAATTACCGGCAGGATAACTGGTACCTCCATGTGGAGTATTTTGATCCGCATGAGCCCTATTTTGTGCCGGAGCGATACAAGAAGCTATATACGGATAAGGATGCGCCGTTTGACTGGCCGTTTTACGGTGAGGTGGAGCCGGACGCAAAAGAGGTGCAGGAAGCGCAGCTTAATTACCGGGCGGTGCTGTCGATGATCGATCATTATCTCGGGGAGATCCTGGATTTTATGGATGCGCATGATATGTGGAAGGATACCATGCTGATCGTGAACACAGATCACGGCTATATGCTGGGGGAAAAGGGATTCTTCGGGAAAAATTATATGCCGTGCTATGAGGAAATTGTACATACGCCGTTTTTCCTGTGGCATCCGCAGATCAGACATGCGGGGGAGCGCCGAAGTGCGCTCTGCCAGACGATCGACATTGCGCCGACCATCCTGGACTGCTTTGGAATTGTGCCGACGGCGGATATGATGGGGCGTTCCCTGCTTCCGGTGCTGGAGAATGACCGCTGTATTCACGATGCGATCTTATTTGGCTATTTTGGAAAACATGTCAACGTGACAGACGGGCGTTATGTCTATATGAGGAGCGGGCGTAAAACGGAAGGCTGTCTGTATAATTACACGTTGCTGCCGCTGCACATGTTCCATCCGTTTACGGAAGAGGAATTAAAGCAGACGGAGACGACGCTGACAGGGGAATTTTCGTTTACAAAGGGCATCCCGGTGATGAAGATTCCGGCGAGCGGAGCAACTTCTCCAGACAATACCTGCTATCAGTATGAGGACCATATAAAATACGGCGATCTGCTGTTTGATCTGGAGACGGATCCGTACCAGCAGCGGCCGATACAGGATGGTGGGATCGAGGAGCGGATGCTGGAGGCAATGCGCGCTCTGATGAAAGCCGGCGAGGCTCCGGCGGAGCTGTATGAACGAATGGACATAGAGAAATGAGGTGGCATTTATGGCGGAAAAACCGCTGAATATTGTGTGGTTCTGTACGGATCAGCAGCGATGGGATACGATCGGCAGCCTGGGAAATCCGTATATCCGCACGCCGAATATTGACCGTCTTGTGTCGGAGGGAGTGGCATTTACCAGAGCCTATACGCAGGCGCCGGTATGTACGCCGAGCCGGTCCTGTTTTCTGACAGGGCGCTACCCGCGTACGACGAAGGCGTTTTTCAACGGCAACGACACATACTCGAAGGATGAAAAGCTTGTCACACGGCTGCTGGCGAACGAGGGCTATGTGTGCGGGCTGTCGGGAAAGCTGCATCTGACGTCCGCGCAGGGACGCATGGAGACGCGCACGGATGACGGCTATACCTATATGCAGTGGAGCGAGCATCCGAACGACGATTGGCTGCATGGGGAAAATGATTACCAGAACTGGCTGAGAGAAAAGGGACTGAAATGGGCGGACATCTATGGCGGAAAATATACCAGCATGGCAACCTGGCCGCCGACGCCGAACCCCAATTTTACCGGAAAGACGGTGGGGGTGCCCGCTGAGTATCATCAGACGACCTGGTGCGTGGAAAAAGCGATTGAATTTATTGAGGCAAACCGGGGAAAGGATCATCCCTGGCTGATCAGCCTGAATCCTTACGATCCGCATCCGCCGCTTGATCCGCCGCAGGAATATAAGGACCGGCTGAAAATTGAGGATATGCCGCTTCCGCTTTTCAAAGAGGGGGAGCTGGAGAAAAAGCCGCCCCATCAGAAAAAGGATTTTTATCAGGGCGGACAGGACGGACAGGCAGAGCCGTTCCCCGACCTTACCGATGAGGAGAAGCGTGAGCATTTCCGCGACTATTACGCAGAGATTGAGCTGGTGGACGACCAGTTTGGCAGGCTGCTTGATTATCTCGACCGCACGGGGGAGCGTGAAAACACCCTTGTAATTTTTATGAGCGATCATGGCGAGATGAACGGCGACCATGGACTGTACTGGAAGGGCGCATATTTCTATGAAGCGCTGGTGCATGTTCCGCTGATCATGTCATGCCCGTCGCGCTTCCGCCAGGGCGTGCGCTGCGATCAGCTCGTGGAGCTGGTGGATATCGCGCCGACGCTTATGGAGCTGGCAGGCTTTGAGGTGCCGTATTACATGCAGGGCAAAAGTCTGGTTCCGCTGCTTACCGGAGAGGGGGAGGGCATGCCGCACAAGGAATCCGTGTATTCCGAGTTTTATCACTGCCTCAAGGGAACGCATGAGGATATTTACGCGACGATGTACTTTGACGGCAGATACAAGCTGGTAAACTACCATGGAAAGGAGTATGGCGAGCTGTATGACCACCGGAACGATCCGGAGGAATTCGAAAACCTGTGGGATGATCCGGCGTATGCAGAGTTGAAGGCGAAGCTTATTAAAAAGAATTTTGACAGTGCGATACTGAAAAATATGGATTTCTCTATGCATCTGCTGTATGAATATTAAAAATGTGTTGTCGTCGCAGCAGGTGTTTGAGGTTGGCGTGAACAGTAACAGCGTGTTTTGTGCGGGTGGCAGCGGCAGTCTTTTGGTGTTGCCACCCTTTTATATTTCTGATATAATAGTCACAAAAGTAGTGATTGTTTTTGGAAAATATAATACGTGACCTGCGAAAAGGGGTGGCAGCGGAAATGGCAAAAATTTTTAATGTGGCGGCGGTGTGCATACCGGAAAAGCATTACATGGTAAACCTTGATGAACGGCTGAAAAAGATTAAAAAGATGGTCGATGCCGGGGATTACTTCACGATAAACAGAGCAAGACAATACGGAAAAACGACGACGCTGCGGGCGCTTGGACGTTATCTGCAGAGTGAATACTATGTTGTTTCTATAGACTTTCAGATGCTCGGTGCAGGAGAATTTGAGACAGAAGGCACGTTTGCGCTCTCGTTTGCGCGTCTTTTTCTGCGGGTTTTAAAGAGAAATTCGGCACAGATGTCTGGGGAGTTGAAAAATGCTGTTGGCAATCTTGAAAAAATTGTACGGGAAGAGCCTGGTGGATTCCGTCTGCAATGGCTTTTTGACGAATTGAGTGACATCTGTATGGCGGCGGACAGACCGATTGTGCTGATGATCGACGAGGTGGACAGCGCCTCGAATAATCAGGTATTTCTGGATTTTCTGGCGCAGCTGCGCGCATATTATATTGACCGGGACATGCAGCCGACGTTCCAGTCTGTGATTCTGGCGGGGGTTTATGATGTGAAGAATCTCCGGCGGAAAATCCGTCCGGAGGAGGCGCACAGGGTAAACAGTCCGTGGAATATAGCAGCAGACTTTAATATCGACATGAGCTTTTCTGCGGAGGACATTGCGGGAATGCTGAGGGAATACGAGGCGGACTGGCAGACCGGGATGGATATTGAAGAAATTTCCACCATGCTGTATGATTACACCTCCGGGTATCCGTTCCTGGTGTCGCGCCTGTGTAAGCTGATGGATGAGGAAATCAGTGGGATGGAGGAATATGGTTCGAAAAGCCGGGCATGGACGGAGGAAGGAGTCCGGGAAGCGGTGAAAATACTGCTGTCGGAGAAAAATACTCTGTTTGAATCCCTCAGCGGAAAGCTGCTGAATTATCCGGAACTGAGCGCTATGCTGGAAACACTGCTGTTTACGGGGAAAAATGTTGTGTACAACGCATATACGCAGATACTGGCGGATGCGGAACTGTTCGGGTTTATACGGAACCAGGGCGGGGCGGTGAAGATAGCGAACCGCATTTTTGAGACCTGGCTTTATAATTATTACCTGTCCACTGCCGAGGTGCAGAAGCAGGACATTTACACGGCGGCGCTGCTGGATAAAAATCAGTTTGTGGTAAACGGTCATCTGAACATGCGGCTTGTTCTGGAAAAGTTTGTGCTGCATTTTAATGAGTTGTACCAGAACCAGAATGAGACTTTTCTGGAAGAGGAAGGGAGAAAATATTTCCTCCTGTACCTGAAGCCGATCATTAACGGCGTTGGAAATTATTATATTGAATCACGTACCAGAGGACTGCGGCGCACGGATGTGATTGTCGATTACTGTGGGGAGCAGTATATCATAGAGCTGAAAATCTGGCGCGGGGAGGAGTACAACAGTCGCGGGGAGCAGCAGCTTGTTTCCTATCTGGACGACTACCGGAAAAACAAAGGCTACATGGTCAGCTTTAATTTTAACCGGAAAAAACAGCCAGGCGTGCAGGAAATAGTTGTCGGGGATAAGATGGTGATTGAAGCTGTTGTATAAAACAGGAAACTGCCGTAGCAAGGGGAGTACCCTTATGCGGCAGATTTTATATTTATGTTTAGGATGTTACTTCCTGTGTGACGGTTCGCGGATTTTAAGCGCTGACAGAGTTATAAAGCAAAAAGTGTGAAACGTTCAGCGGACTTTCACATAAATTCTGCAAAGATGGAAGCTCCGACAACCGTCAGCAGTCCGGCGACGGCGATGGCGAGGCTGCTCATGGCGCCCTCTACCTGTCCGAGCTCCATTGCCTTTGAGGTTCCGATCGCGTGAGAAGCGGTGCCGATGGCAAGTCCTTTTGCGACCGGCTCCTCGATCCGGAAAATTTTACAGAGCGTTTCCGCGATCACATTTCCAAGAATTCCTGTGATGATAATAACGGCGACTGTGATCGTCTCGATGCCGCCGAGTTCCTGTGAAACGCCAAGGCCAATCGCTGTCGTGATGGATTTCGGCAGCAGTGTGACATACTGTTCATGGGTCAGATCGAAAAGCTGCGCCAGCAGAAAGACGCTCACCAGGCTTGTCAAAACCCCGGAGAGAATGCCTGCAGCTACGGCTTTTGCGTTCTTTTTCAGCAGAGTAAGCTGCTGATAGAGCGGAACTGCCAGACATACCGTGGCAGGCGTCAGAAGATAGCTGATGTACCTGGCGCCCTCGTTGTAGTGTTCATATTCGACGTCCAGAAGAACGAGCACCGCCATCACCAAAATGGTTGCAATCAGCAGAGGATTCAAAATGGGAAGCTTGCATTTTCTTTTCATAAGCAGTCCGATTTCATAGGCGGCAAGGCTGAGGAAAGCGCCGAAAAATACAGAGTCGACCAGAAATTCCTTCATTTTTTCTTTTCCCCTTTCCGAATGATGAACTGTGTGACACGACCGGTCACTGCCATTACGATGACAGTGGTCACAATGGTGATGATCAGCCCCGGCGCCCATATCGGCTGCAGGGCGGACCAGGAATCCAGCAGACCCACAGCCGCCGGGATAAACATGACAGGCATAATCTCAATCAGAAAATCTGCCGCATCCTTCACCTGCTCTAATTTCAGAACGCCGCTGCATAATGCCGCAAGCATGAGTATCAGCCCGTAAACGCTTGCCGGAATAGGAAGAGGAATCAGCATCCGCAGCGCCTCTCCCAGAAACGAAATAAACAAAATAATACCGAATTGCCGTAAGAACTTCATAATTCTCTCCTCCAATGTAATGATGTTGGGAAAAAAGCTCCCAACTATGATGCCGACGGATTGCGGGGTGCTGCGCATTCTCACAATCCTGGCATCATGTAATATCAGCATTATCATAGTGTCCCCGCTGTGCAAAGTCAAGGTTTAGTTTTCGGCAAAGGTATATTCTGGCAAATGCATGAACCTTACTAAGCCAGCGCGGGATTGAGTTTTTTCCGGCGCAGGAAGAAAAAGGAAACCACGAAGGCGAGCACCTCTGCGACCGTGATTGCCCACCAGATACCGTCCAGCCCCAGGAAAATTGGCAGAATCAGGACGGAGAGCGTCTGGAAGACGAGGGTACGCGAGAAGGAAATAATCGCGGAGACGACCCCGTTGTTCAGCGCGGTAAAATATGAGGAAGTAAAAATATTCAGCCCTGCCAGGATGAAGGAGTATGAAAAAACGGAAAAAGCATGGCGTGTCATTTCCAGAAGCTCCTGGTCGTATCCGACAAAAATAGCTGCCAGTGGGGCGGCGAGGATTTTGGCAGCCAGCATCATGCAGATACCGGCAGCGGCCATCAGCAGAAAGCTTTTGCGGAGCATATTTTTCAGCTCCCCGCGGTTCCCGGCGCCGTAATGATATCCGATAATGGGCGCGGTACCGATGGTGTATCCGATGAAAATGGCAATAAAAATAAACTGGATGTACATCAGAACTCCATAAGCGGCGACGCCGTTTTCACCGGCAAAGCGCATTAGCTGGAAATTGTACAGCATACTTACCAGCGAGCCGGAGATATTTGACATCAGCTCGGAGGAGCCGTTTACACAGGCTTTGCACAGGACGCGCGCCTCCAGCCTTGTTTTTGTGAGCCGGAGAAGGCTGCCGTTCGGGCGCAGGAAATAAAGCAGCGGCAGAAGCCCGCCGATGCACTGGCTGATACCGGTGGCAAGCGCCGCCCCCGCAACGCCCCAGCGAAATACGGCGATAAAAAGCGCGTCCAGAACCATATTTGTAACACCGGCAGCGACTGTGGCGAAAAGACCGAGCTTCGGTTTCTCTGCAGTTGTAAAAAAGGTCTGGAACACATTCTGCAGCATGTAGGCGGTATTAAAAAGCAGAACGACTCTGCCATATGTCACACAATCTTCCATCATGGCGTCAGTGGCGCCGAGCAGCCGGGAAATCGGCCGCATGAGAAGAATACCGATGACGGAGAGCGCAATGCCGCTGATTATTGTCAGCAGAATCATCATGGTAAAGTAGCGGTTTGCTTCCGTTTTATTTCCCTCACCCAGCGTTTTTGCCACGAGCGCGCTGCCGCCGGTGCCAATCATAAAGCCGAAGCCGCCGAGAATCATAATAAACGGCATGACAAGGTTGATTGCCGCGAAAGGAACCTTTCCGACAAAATTAGAAACGAACAATCCGTCAACCACGCCGTAGATGGAAGTGAAAACCATCATAATGATTGGCGCAGTGCAGAACCGCAGCAGCTTTTTGTAGGTAAAATGGTCGGATAACTGTATTGCCATCGCTATAGCTCCTCCTTTTGGAAAGTCATATTTTGTTTCAGAATATCTGTGTATTTGCGGAAGAGGTGGATAAATTCCTCCTGTTCCTGTGCGGATAACCCAAGAAACGCGTCGTGCTCCGCCGCCAGCACCCGGTCTGCTGTCCGGGCGGCAAGGGTCTGGCCTTTCTGTGTGAGCGCAAGGCGCTTGCTGCTGCGGTCCGTCATTTCTTCCATGACGATTACTCCGTCTGCTTCCAGCTTTTTCAGAGCAGAGTTGACAGTCTGCTTTGGCAGATAAATCTGATTGCAGATATCACTCTGGGTCAGCGGCGTGCTGGCTTCCCGCAGAGAATACAGAATCCAGAAAGCGCAGTCGGAGAGACCGAAGGATTTTGCGGCGGTGCGGTAAATCTGGTCGCTTTCCCTGAAAATGCTGTTATATTGGGCAAGAATCTGCCATGCGTGGTTTTCTTCCATGATATCGTCCTCCTACGTGATTTGGGGCGTCCGGCAAAGGAGCCCGTCGATTTTTCCGCGTTTCGCACTTTATGTTATTTCCGCAGGCAGGAAGCCAGGTGCCGTGCCTGCAGATGCGGATTTGATTTGCTGCCTGGTCTGTGATATTAAAAAAAGTCCGAAAGCGGACTAATACAGAATAATCCGCTTTCGGACTTTTGTCAAGAGAAGAATACGAAAAAACAGAACGGCAGGTGCTCTGCCGTTGCTGTTCAGGTCAGGACTTTGCATTCACTGCGGTTCAGCCATTTCTCCGCCAGATATATCCAGTTCTGGCAGCTTTCCTCTATGCACTGGTGCTGCATGTTGTCGGTGAGGGCGCTTGCCAGGGAAAGACCGTGTCCGCCTTTTTCGTACAGATGGTATTCGATGGGGATACCCTGTTTCATATAGGCCTGTACAAGTACCAGAGAGTTTTCCGGCGGAACGGTGTCGTCCTGCATGGTGTTCCAGAGAAATGCGGGCGGCATCTGCGGATGTACCTGCTTATCAATAGAAACTTTTCTGAGCAGCTCTTCGTCCTGCCAGTCGTCTCCCAGCAGCTCCCGGATACTGCCCTCGTGGCGGATTGCCGGGTCGCTGGAGATAACAGGATAGCAGAGAAGGAGCCCGGCGGGGCGGAGCGTTTCTGTCCGGCAGCCGCTTTCCTGGCTGAGAAAGGCGCTGTTCCAGTAAGCGCCATAGCTGGCGGCGAGATGTCCGCCGGCGGAAAATCCCATCACAAAGATACTGTCGCTGTCAATCTGATACTCGTCTGCATGTTCGTACAGATAAGAAACGGCGAGCGCGGTTTCCTTCAGGGAGACCGGAAATCTGGCGGGAGCTACGGAATAGCGCAGAATAGCCGTGTGAAATCCCATCGCCATAAAGCGCAGGGCAATCGGTTCGCTCTCACGGTCGGACAGAAAATGATAACCGCCGCCCGGAAGAATCAGAATCAGCGGTCTTTTCCGGATAGGAATTTCCTCTGAATAATCCCAGAGATACAGGGTCAGACTGGCGTCCGGCAGAGAGCCTTCCGTCTGGATTGCAATTTTTTTATGTAACATGGCGTACCCTCCTAAAAGCATTTTTCTTTCATTATACAGAAGAAGAAAAAGGATTTCCACAGAAAAATGGGGGACTTCGGCTGGACTGGAAGAATACCCGGAGGGATAAACGTGTACACAAAAGACGTGGATTTGTGCACAAAAGGAATGAAATACGCGCAGACAATAGTAAAGTTGATGGAAGTATGGTATTTATAAAGAACTGGCAGCCGGGGAAGCGTCAGCTCCGGATGCCATAAAAAGTAGGAAAGGGAGGAAATAAATGATGTTTTGCAGAAATTGCGGAAAAGAAATTCCGAACGGTATAAATTTTTGCAATTATTGTGGTGCAGCACAAAATAATTGCTCTGCACAAGATACGCAATCGATTTACCAGACGAATGAGTCGCAATATTCAGCAGTGAATTCACAGCCTGTGTACGCGGAACCCCGCCCGCCGAAGAACAAAAGCAAAGGGCCTCTTAGATTTATCGTTCCAATAGCGGTCGCTGCTGCGGCATTTGCAATCGGGTATTTTGCTACGGGAGCTGATCAATTAAAGCAGCCAACTGCATTTGATACGCCAGACAGCTTTACATTTGAGGGGCTTGAAAGTCCGTCAATTAAAGAAGATGCGATGGAAGGAGAAACCGCAGAAAAAAATCAGAATGTTGCCACAGAGTCCCTGGAGAAAACCTTCCGGTTTGGCAACGAGTATGGGGAAGAAAGGATAGCATTACGCTATCGGGAGGATGGTGTTGTCAGTTACTATGATGGAATGCAGAATTTCTATGATGTATCTGCCATTGACCCGGATTGGATGGAAACCTTCAAAAATGGTGTAAATGATGCAGCAGCCTATTTAGAGGAATCCGGAACTGACAGCGCATTTATTACAATACAGGAATCTGCTGATGAATTTAGTATGCAATATGCCTTTGGATTGTTAGAAAGTGATCCGGATATGGCAGAGCTGGCAGCAGAATTTATAGGATTAGAAACGGAAGATGGGAAAATAATGATTAACTCTGTGGAAGAAGAACTGCTTGGTTTAGGATTTACTCTGGAATAAGAAACGGAAAGGAAATGGAAATATCATGTTTTGTACAAATTGTGGGAAAGAGATTCCCGAAAATGCAAAATTCTGTAATCACTGCGGGGCGCAGCAGGGAGGTGCCGCTGCTTCTGCGTCTTCCCGGTCAGCGCAGCAGGGAGGTGCCGCTGCTTCTGCGCCTTCCCGGTCAACGCAGCAGCAGGCATACAATAAGTATGCTTCGCCGCAGCAACCGTCGCAACAGAACTATGCATCACAACAGCCGGCTGCAAAGCAAAAGCCGCGGAAAGGCTCGAAAGTCGGCGGCATCATACTGCTGATCCTTGGTGTCGTTTCTGTTATTGGTGCCTGCGCCAATGGTACATATCAATACATGCAATATAGCTTTGATCTGTCGGATATGGTTGTAATTTTGATGCAGATAGGGTTTATAGCTGGCGGAATCGTGATGATCGCCAAATCAAAAGGAAATGGAAGGTAACGACAATGTATAAGAAAATTTTGGCATTTTTATTTATAGGTGTGATGGTGATTGCTTTAGCTGCCTGCGGGGAATCCGGCTCAGCTGCAAAGCAGAATCCAAATTCAGAAAGCCAGGCAAACGGTGAAACGATCGCTGCCAATGACGAAGACGATGAATCAAAGACACCCGCAGAAGGGAAAGTGAATAAAGAAAAAATATATGAATTGAACCGTGACGATAACGACCGGATCACGATTGAATTATGGTATCGGGAAGGCTCCGAATATGTGGCGCAGGTCAGCGGTGTGGTTTATGTACCAACAGGCTCGACGGAGTATGAGGGGATGCTTAAGGACAATATTGCGTTTGACGAAAAGGTCAAAGCTGCCGGAGTTTCGGAAGACATGCTGCATTTTAGCTACGATGAAGTTAAGCTGGAAAACGGTTATATTCGCAGTGAATTTGCATTTAAGGAACTGGATGCGGATAATTCCGACAGCGTTGCTATGATCGCTGAATTTTTGGGATTACCGGAGTCAAATGGCTATTTCAAATTAAGCGAATGCGAGCAATATTTACAGGAAAGCGGTCTTCTGCTGGACTATGAACATTGACGAGAGGAGAATCAGCACAGGATGTTTTGCCTAAATTGCGGGAAAGAAGTTCCCGAAAATATAAAATACTGTAATTATTGCGGCGCAGAGCAAGGCCTCGCTTCGTCAACGGCATCTTTTCAGGAAGCACCGCAACAGCAGTCATACGATTATTATGAGCCGCCGCAGCAAATGGTTATAGATGCAAATATCAGGACTGCTTTGAAGGTTGGAGGTTTTATGCTTGTTGCATTAAGCGGACTTTCGATACTTATATCGTTGATATGGCATCAATATGAACATTTTATCTACTATGTAAGCGCGGAGGATATTATATTTCTTCTTGCGCAAAGCTGTATGGTTATTGGCGGGCTATTGATGATCTGTATTCCGAAACCAAAGACGGCTCTGCAGATTGGAGGGATTGCTTTAGCAGCACTAAGCGTACTTTCTGTATTTGCAGGTTTACGCTATCATCAATATAGCCTTTTAATAACTTTAGGAAGTCTTATAGCCACAGGAGAAACGATAGCTACAGGGGTGATCGGACTTATTCTGATCCAGGGCTGTATGGCTGTTATGGGAATATTGCTCATATGTATATCAAAAGAAAAAGGAAGGTAATAAACAAAGTACATAAGGAGCGGGGATTGCCGGAAAAGGCAATGTAATAGGAGGATAAGAACAATATGTTTTGTCAAAATTGTGGGAAACAGATTCCTGAAAATGCAAAATTCTGTAATCATTGCGGGGCAGTACAAATGAACGGTTCTTTTCGGAATATTCAGCAGGGAACGCCACCACATACGGAGCAGCCACCCCCTGCAGCCACACCCACAGTCGCGGTCGCAGCAACGGCAGCCCTACCGGCACACTGATGAAAAAGCGCTCAGGAAATATCTGGCTCCATATGTCTGCCGCAATATTTTTTTGTAATGTGTGCGATTACAGTTTTCTTACTGTTTGTAGCGCCGCCGATCGTAGTGTTCTATCTGGCTATAACAGTATGCTTCGGTATACCGTGGGCGTATGGCTATCATCAAATGAATAAACGGATTGCGTCTGCTAAGGAAGACGGTACATTTGAAAGAATGATGCATGAGTTTGGATCATCCGCATCAATACTGGGAGACAAGATCCGTTATAGCGAGCATTATATTTTTGGAAAGGGATCTGGACGTTTTTTGAAGTATGAGGATATATACTGGGTGTACCGACATATTCAGCGATATCTTCTTATTCCTATCTCGTCTACGGCGGAGGTTGGTATTCGTACAGGGGAGCTGTTTTCGTTTTGCAGATTGAGGCTGGGGTATAAATCTGGTGCAGGCCAGAACAGGGAACTTGCTTCTGTTATTTATGCCAAAAATCCGAATGTTATCCTGTGGTTTGATGCAAAAAGGAAGAAAGAATTTAAGGACAGGATCTCGCAGGTCTTTGATTTACTTGTATTAGCAAAGCGGCACTCTTTTGTGAGCTGCCGCTTAAAAATTTTTAGATTGCGTCGTTTTTTTAAAATGATTTTTGCTCTATATCCTTTTTGTGGTTCACTTTCTATAGATAAAGTTCCTTGATGCGCCTCTATAATCTGGCGAACAAGTAATAGACCCAACCCATGCCGCAGATCCAGTCGTTCATCGGTGCTTTCCAGGTAGTGAGGCTTTTCCTCTAATTCTTTTAGCTTTTCAGAGGGAAGGCCGACCCCATTATCAGCAACGGTCAAAATAAGTACCCCATCGGTGTTTTCGAGGGTAAGCTGGATTTTACAACCTTGCGGATTATGCCTGATACTATTCTGCACGAGATTGCCGATTGCCCGTGAAATTAAGCGTGTATCGCATTCCAGCAAGGAATTTTCTGCTTCTGGCGCAATATCAATCGTATAGGCATCAGAAATCCCGGAGTTGAGCAATTCAGCCGCATAGGAACGGATGAGTTTGGAGAGGCGTATCTGCTCCTTGTGAAGCGGCTGCATTTCATATTCCAGTCGTGACACTAAATTCAAATCCTGCACAAGTTCTTTAATTTTGACGCTTTGTTTTCGAATGATTTCAGCCTGTTCTCTAATTGTGTCACTGATTGTTTCATTTGCATTAATCCGGCCAGCATATCCCATAATCATAGAAAGCGGTGTACGGATGTCGTGGGAGACGCCGCTGATCCAGTTGGCCCTGGCCGCGTTCTGTTTGCTTAATATCAGAGAGGCTTTATTTACACTGCCTGCAATTTCGGATAGCTCCCCGTCAATATGAAGTGAAGCGGGCCTGCCATCTGCCAGTGTATCAATGGCATCTACAATCGGCTCTGTATTTTGAATGATCCTGCGTTTTGAAAAATAATAGGTCAAAAACAGGCACAGCGCATCCGTGCCTAACATTCCTATAACATAGAAGGGAAGTTTTTTGATTGCATCAATGGAATAATAGTTGCTGGTAAGTTTCATGTAGGTATTCTTTGGATATCCCAAAACTAACAGTCCCTCATCGGTATTCCAGACAAAAACAGGATAATCTTCCAGATAGCCTTTTGAAAATGAGGCTACATCCTGAATATTATAATTTTGCGGTATTTCTTCCGGCAAATCGAGTGTCCAAAAGCCTCGCCTTTTGGCGTCAGGTACATGGCCCAGATATTGTGCCGGTGCAATTCCTGTACTGCATCATCCGTCAGACCTTCTGTGGTTGCCGCGTCAGATGCCATCTCAAGCATGGCGCGAGGGGATGCCTCTTTGTAATCATCTGAAATCGTATGATAAAAGGTCATGCCAAATAAAACGACATTGATAAGCACCAGTATTAGGAGAAATGCAGAAAAAGACACCAAATGCTTTGAAATATATGCTCCAAAAGATTTCATGGCGTCACTTCCTCGTAATCAATTTATATCCCAGGCCCTTGATTGTAATCAGGGAAACAGGCTTTGATGGATCGGCTTCAATTTTTTCCCGAATACGCCGCACATGGGCATTCAGGCTGTTTTCATAGCCGAAAGGATTGTCACCCCATAACGCATCGCAAAGAGCGTCAACCGTGACGATATTTCCCTCGTTGCGGGCCAGCGTTTCAAGCAGGGTATGCTCTTTTGCGGTCAGGGAGATAACCTTGCCGCCTTTGCTGACCTCTGCCCGGCTGAAATCAATCGTACATCCATCCAGGACGACCAGCGGGCTATCCTCTTTATAAGTGCGGCGCAGGACCGCATAGACACGCAGCAATAGTTCCTGCGGCATAAACGGCTTTGAAATGTAATCATCCGCGCCAAGACCAAGCCCCGTAAGTTTGTCTGTGGCTTCGTCTCTTGCTGTTAAAAAAATTATCGGCACATCTGTAAATGTACGGAACTGTTTCATCAGGGAAAAGCCATCCCCATCCGGCAGCATTACATCCAATATCATCAGATCAGGTTTTTCCTGTTTGGCCATCATGACGGCTTCTTTTACTGATGCAGCAGTAAGAACAGTTTCAAAACCGGCATCTTTCAAAATAGCTGATACCATTTTCAGCAAATCCGGCTCGTCGTCCACAAGAAGGAGACTTTTTCGATGCAGAAAAGAATTGTCCATAGTGCACCTCCTACGAAATTATTGTATCACAAGATATCCGGTCTGGGAATTGCGTCACCCAAAAAGTAAGGTAAAAGTAAGGACGCGAGAATGTAAAAGTCAGGCTGGTGTTTTATTATGGAATCAATGAGGCAATGAGGAGATGTTCTTATGGATTGCATGATTACCACGGAACAGTTGACGAAAAAATACAGGGACTTCACTTCTGTCAATCATGTTTCGCTTCATATTCGCAAAGGCAGTATTTATGGTTTCTTTGGTCCATAAACGCTATGAGTAAGGAGGAAGTGAAGAAATGAGTTTTTGGGAATTACTCAGGATCGAGTTTATGAAGGTAAAACGATCAAAGATCGTACCGCTGATTTTTATCGCACCACTGTTGGTCGTTGCCTCCGGCTACCCCGAAGCTTCGATTTTGAGGATTGCATGTGTGACTCCGGAGAAATATAAAAAATGGGCAGCAGAAAAACCGGATTGATATTTACCGGTATATGAAAATCTGTCTTGACGGAATACCTGCTTTTGTGCTAGATTTGTTAGTAGTGAAACGCAAAGACGAAGAGAGTACATGTATCTTTTGTATTACAGAGAAATTCCATGCGCGCCGTATCCGGGGAGACTTCCGGCGGCGCCGGACGCTGAGAGGAATGTACAGGGGTAGGTGGAAAATGGCTTCTGAGTGGTGCACCGAACTGTGAAATAAGAGGGGCGAAAATACCTCGCCAAGTGCCAGAACAGGGAAACACCGCGGACACTAGGTTCGAAAGGACCTCACCAAGTGTCCGGGTGTGCGTTCGCACTAGGCTCGAAAATACCTCGCCAAGTGCTCACAGCAAGGCTGCAACGGGAACCGCCTGTTATAGCGGCAGGGTGTGTACGCACCTGATGAGGTCTGCACCGCGAGGTGCGGATAAAGTGAAGTGGTAACACGGGTGAACAGCCTGTCTTCTCAGAATAGGGAAGATGGGCTTTTTTGTCTTTGCGGAAGGAGAAAGGAGATATTATGGAAAAGAAAAAATTTTATATGACAACGGCGATTGCCTACACATCGGGCAAACCGCACATCGGCAATACCTATGAGATTATCCTGGCG
>CAJKKX010000003.1 GCA_905200565.1 uncultured Lachnospiraceae bacterium | reverse complement strand
AACTGGCTGTTATACAGTTCTGCATAAAAACCGCCCCTGGCTAGCAGCTCCCCGTGATTTCCCTGCTCGATGATATGTCCATCCTTCATTACCAGAATCACATCTGCCTCCTTAATCGTAGAAAGCCTGTGTGCCACAATAAAGCTGGTTCTTCCCTGCATCATGCGCGCAAATGCTTTCTGAATCCTGATTTCCGTCCGGGTATCAATGGATGAGGTCGCCTCATCAAGAATCAGCATCGGCGGCAGACACAGCATGACTCTGGCGATGCACAAAAGCTGTTTCTGTCCCTGTGACAAATTTCCGCCGGACTCCGAAATCTGTGTATCATACCCCCCAGGCATCCTTGCGATAAAGCTGTGGGCGTGCGCCGCCTTCGCTGCCTCTACGATTTCCTCACGGGTGGCGTCTGGCTTTCCATAGGCGATATTTTCTGCAATCGTCCCCGCTTTCAGCCATGTTTCCTGAAGCACCATCCCATAATTTCTCCTTAAGCTGTCCCGTGTCAGCTTCCTGACCGGATAGGAACTGACGGAAATTTCTCCTTTATCCACATCATAAAAACGCATAAGCAGATTGATCATCGTCGTCTTTCCGCATCCCGTCGGTCCTACGATGGCAATTCTCTGCCCCGGCTTCACCGACAGATTCAGATTATGAATCAATGGAACCTCTTTCTTATATGAAAATGCGACATTTTTTAGTTCCACTCTTCCATCTACCATCTCAGACGTCAGTTCCACAGCATCCGGAGCATCCTCTGTCTGCGGCTCTTCATCTATCAGGTCAAAGACGCGGCCTGCACAGACCACCGCATTCTGGAACTCCGTCGCCACACCGGAAATCTCGTTAAAAGGCTTCGTGTACTGATTGGCATAGCTGACAAAACAGGAAAGCTGGCCTACCGTGATTCTTCCGCGAATCGCCAGAACCGCGCCGATAAGGGCTACCCCAGTCGATACCAGATTATTTACAAAACGGGTGCACGGGTTCGTCAGTGAGGAGAAAAAAATAGCCTTCAAGCTGTTGCTGCGCAGCTTTTCATTCAACACCTGAAAACGCCCCTCCGCCTCCTTTTCATAAGAAAATGCCTTGACAATCTTCTGGTTTCCCACCATTTCATCCACCAGCCCGGTCATATCTGCCCTCGCCTCAGACTGCGCCTGAAACATAGAGAAGGTCCTTCTGGCGATAAAGCTTGCCACAAACAGGGACATCGGCGTCATCACTACCACGAAAATCGTGATGGTTACATGAATGCTGAGCATAAAGCCCAGGGTGCCCAGAATCGTAACGACTCCCGTAAAGAGCTGTGAAAATCCCAGCAAAAGGCCGTCCGAAAACTGGTCGACATCCGTGACGATCCTGCTGATGATTTCACCATACTGATTGCTGTCAATATACCGCAGCGGCAGCTTCTCCAGATGTTCAAACGCCTGGGTGCGGATATCCTTCACTACATGGTAGGTAATTTTATTGTTGCAAAGATTCATCAGCCACTGTGCCAGCGCCGTCGCCGCCACTACGATTGCGAAACGTATCAGAACAGGCGCAAGCCTGTCAAAATCTACCCTTCCCTCTCCGATAATCAAATCAATTCCCCGCCCGGAAAGCACGGGCGCATACAGGGTCAGCACCACTGTTGCCACCGCAAAGACCAATGACAAAAAAAGCAGGTGCCTATATGGCTTAATCAGAAGTAAAATTCTCCGGTATATCTTTTTATTTTTCATCGGTTCATCTCCTCCTCTGAAAGCTGTGACATACAGATTTCACGGTATACTTCACAGGTCTTTAAAAGCTCCTCATGCGTTCCCAGTCCTGCCTGACGCCCGTCCTCCAATACCAGAATCTGATCTGCATTTCTAATCGAGGCGGCGCGCTGCGACACGATGAATACGGTCATTTCCTTTGTCTTGGCTGCGATCGCCCTGCGCAGCTTCGCATCCGTAGCAAAGTCCAGAGCGGAAGCGCTGTCATCGAGAATCAGGATTTCCGGTTCTCCCACCAGGGCACGGGCAATGGTGAGCCGTTGCCTCTGTCCGCCGGAAAAATTCTTTCCGCCCTGTAAGATCTGAGTATTCAGTCCGTCCGGCTTCCCCTCTACAAACTCTTTCGCCTGCGCAATTTCCAGCGCACGGTAAATTTCTTCGTCCGTTGCGCCCTTTTTTCCCCACTGCATATTTTCACGGATGCTTCCTGCAAAGAGAACGGCATTCTGCGGCACAATTCCGATTTTTGCCCTGAGCTGTGCAAAAGGATATTCCTTTACGTCCACACCATCGATTTGTACCTCCCCGGCGGAGACATCATAAAATCTTGGAATCAGATTTACTACCGTACTTTTTCCCGCTCCTGTACCGCCGATAATGCCAATAGTCTGACCTTTCTTTACCCGTACATGAATATCCGTAAGGACATTTTTACTTCCCTGATAGGCAAAATCCACATGGTGAAAGCAGACTTTATTTTCCGCATCCTCAGCCAGGACTTCTTTCCCCCCTTCCTGCATTCCGGAACTTTGCGCAAACACATCGTTGATACGTCCTGCGGAAGCAGAAGCTTTTGTGGCGGATACGATCAGATTTGCCAGTGCAATCAGCGCCAGAAGAATCTGCGACATATAATTGATCAGCGCAATCAGCTCTCCCTGTGTCAGTTCCCCAAAGAATACGGTTTTTCCTCCCAGCCACAGCACTGCAATAACTGCTGCATTGATGATAATATAGGTCGCCGGATTTAAAAGGGCAGAAATCTTTCCCACCAGAAGCTGTGTATTCATGAGCAGCGTACTTTCCTCCTGAAAATCCTGTATCTCATCCTCCTGTCTGGAAAATGCACGCACCACTCTGGCTCCAGCCAGACTCTCTCTGGTAAGCCGCAGCACCACGTCCAAATGATTCTGCACTTTCTTATAAATAGGAATCGTCAACATCATAATTCCATAAATGACGAGGGATAACACCGGAACCAGCACCACAAAAATCCATGCCAGCCGCACATTTACCGTAAATGCCATCATGACAGCTCCCACCACGATAAACGGCGAACGTAAAAACAGACGCAGAAGCAGATTGATTCCTGCCTGGGTCTGATTGACGTCACTGGTAATCCTCGTTACCAGCGTAGAGGTTCCCAAAGTATCCAGTTCTGTATAGGAAAAGCCGTTAATATGCCGAAACAGATCCTCCCGCAGCGCCGTTCCAAATCCTGTGGCGGCTTTTGCTGCAAAATACTGTGCCGTGACAGAACATGCCAGTCCAAACAGTCCAAACGCCACCATAACCACGCACATCTTCATAATATATGGAACATCCCCCTTTTGGATTCCCACATCCACAATCCTTGCCATCACTAACGGCACCAGCAGTTCAAAACATGCCTCCAGCATCTTAAACAGAGGTGCGGTCACACTCTCCTTTTTATAGTTTTTCAGATATCTTCTAAGCTTTAACATAGAAATCCCTTTCACTCTCTTTCGTTTGCATCCTGATCTTTTCTTTCTGTTTTCAGAGCAATCGCAAATATTATACAACCAATTTTTTGAAAAGTATAGGGGACAAAAAGCCCCTGGCTGTTATGTACAAAACAACCAGGGACTTCCAATATGAAAATTTTCCGCTTTACTCTTCCGCCTCCTCTATCACCCTCATAAAACTTTCAACAGAATCTGCTCTTGCCGCCTGCTTTACCCATTTTCTCAAAGTCTCCAGATTCTTCTCTTTCATAATTCTTTCGCGAAGTTCCTCCGGCACAGGTTCTAAGTCCTCCAGCAATTCCAGTACATCCTCTGCTTTTCCTTCTGCTTTTCCCTCGTTTTCCCTCTGCTTAATCAACTCTTCCAGCGCTGTACACATTTGCACATCCTCCTTTTTTCTTTTCCCCGACAGTTTCATCACCCGTTCCGAATTTACAAACGCCGCCACATATTTTACCAGCTCTGTATCTATCTTTTCGTCCAGATCCTGGATTCTTCCCGACCGCAGGGCATTTGCATTTCTAAAAACTGTACGGATATCCTCATTTTTAAAATCCCTTCCATCATTTCCAAATACCTGAAACAAATTCATCTGATAATCCTGAAAAAATGCTCTCAACTCCTCCGGAATATCCACCATTTCCTCAAGGCTTGTAGGGCCATCCCACGGCTTCTCGCCATAATAAATCACAACTGTAAGCACCGGATTGAGCCGATCTTCCTTCGCAAACCCGGACAGGTATTCATTGCTTTCTTTTAAATCCCTGTTTTTCTTATGGCGGGCTGCTGTTTCTTTTCTCTGTGCCTCATACTGTAGGGCTTCATACAACAAGGTTCTTTCCGGCATCGCATAGTGAATCCTGTCCTGATTCTCAATTCCCAGGACTGCCAGCTTCACACCTTTCCAGCGTTTCACCTTATCCCGGTACTTCATCTGACTCTCCAACCCCTGTTTTGTCTCCTCCACCGTTGACACATCCGTGGAAATCGTCTCCAGATCTTCCGGAAAAATAACCTTTTCTCCCTTAAAAAATACCGTATTAAAAAAATCGGCAAAACGATCGTTATCCTCCCAAAAATCTTTTAAAATCTGATCTACCTGCATCTTCTGCTCCCTTTCTCTTTACGCAGAGCAGAGCTTTATTGGATTCCATACCTTTTCTTAGAATCCCCTCTGCCTTTTATTTATGAGTTCCAGCATCGAAAATTTCCAAGACCGGCGTCTGCCGAAAGATATAGAATGACGATTGTCACAAGAAAATAAATCCAAGAAATAAAATGCTTATCTTTATCATATCACACGTCTTTTAATATGTCACGCATTTTTTGTAGTTTCTTCTTCTCTTTCTTTTTTTGTCTCATATTATTTTTTGCGCTTCTCATGATCCTGAAAACAGATCTTTTCTATACGCACAATACTGTGCAAGATTTTCAAATTTCCCCTTGACAAAATTCAAAAAAAATAGTATAGTATTGCTTGTGTTCAGCAGAACACAAAATGCGCGAGTGGCTCAGTTGGTGGAGCGCGACCTTGCCAAGGTCGAGGCCGCGGGTTCGAGTCCCGTCTCGCGCTTTTTTTGTACCCTGAAAAATCTGTTTTTGTAGATTTTCAGGGTTTTTATATCTTTTATCAAGGGGTGTGAATCTATGAATGAAAAAATGAATCTGTTAATCGAATACCTGAATACTTCAAAAAAAGTTGTATTTTTCGGCGGAGCGGGCGTTTCCACCGAAAGCGGTATTCCCGATTTCCGCAGCAAGGACGGGCTGTATAATCAGCACGACGTGCAGTTCGAAAAATACTCCCCGGAATATCTCCTGAGCCATGACTGCCTGGAGCATGAACCACAGGTGTTTTATGAATTTTATCATCAGAAGCTCGATACGAGAGGGATTCAGCCGAACATCACACACCGGATGCTGGCACGCCTTGAAAAGATTGGAAGATTATCTTCTGTCATCACACAGAACATTGACGGACTGCATCAGTTGGCAGGAAGCAGGCGCGTCCTTGAACTTCACGGCACGACGCAGAGAAATTACTGTACCCGCTGTAAAAGAGAATATGACAGCGGCTTTATCTTCCGTTCCGGAAAAGAAATTCCAAAATGTCCGGTCTGCGGACGTCCGGTTCGTCCCGATGTCACCCTGTACGGCGAACAGCTCCCGGAAAGAGCCGTGACGGAAGCCATCTATGAACTCCGGGCGGCTGACCTGCTGATCATTGGCGGCACCTCCCTGACAGTATATCCCGCCGCCGGATTTATTCATGAATTTTCCGGGAAGCATCTTGTCGTCATCAACCGTGATAAACTCCAGGTATCTCTTCGCCCTGGCTCAGACCTTATCTTTGAATGCGCCTTAGGAGAAGTTTTCTCTGAATTGGAGGCAAGATGGAAGGAAATCCTTCCTGCTTTGCCGGAAAAAATTTAGCTTTTTTATCCTCGGACGCGATGTGCCAGCCCTATGCCTGCATCCATATACATAAAATTAGACCTGTAGTTTTGGCATATCCGGCAAATTCCCCACAAAATATTTTTATAAAAAAAGATTTTATTTCCCCGAAAATATAGTACAATAGGAAGGACAAAGAAAAATAGAAGATAAATGAAAAAAGATTGAAAGGACAAACTATGCGAAAAACAAAAATTATCTGTACTTTTGGACCTGCCACCGACAAAGAAGGCATCATGGAAGCTCTGGTCAAAGAAGGCATGGATGTTGCTCGCTTTAACTTCTCCCACGGTTCCCACGAGGAACAGGGAAAACGCCTTGCGCTGCTGGAAGCGCTTCGTGAAAAACACAACAAACCGATTGCCGCTCTCCTGGACACGAAAGGACCGGAAATCCGCATCGGCTGCTTTGAAAAGAACCAGATTGAACTGAAAGAAGGACAGACCTTTACGCTCACTACAGAGGAAATTGACGGAGACGAGGAACGGGTCTCCATTACTTACAAGGAACTTTATAAAGATGTAAAACCTGGCGACGCCATTCTGATTGACGACGGCCTGATCGGGATGAAGGTACAGAAAATCGACGGATGCGATATCGTCTGTACCGTAAAAAACGGAGGCTCCATCTCCAACCGAAAAGGAATCAATGTTCCGGGCGTGGAGCTGAACATGCCTTTCGTAAGCCCAAAGGATTACGACGACATCCTCTTCGGCATCGAAAAAGGCTTTGACTTTATCGCCGCCTCCTTCACCCGAACCGCATCCGACGTCATGGAAATCCGCAAGATTCTGGAGGAAAACGGCGGAAGCCATATCCACATTATTGCAAAAATTGAAAACCAGCAGGGCGTGGACCACATCGACGAAATCATCGAAGCCGCTGACGGCATCATGATCGCCAGGGGCGATATGGGTGTGGAGATTCCATTAGAGGAAGTCCCTGTCATCCAGAAAAAACTGATCCGCAAGGTCTACACTGCCGGAAAGCAGGTCATTACGGCAACACAGATGCTGGATTCCATGATGAAGCATCCCCGTCCGACCCGCGCGGAAACCACCGATGTGGCAAACGCCATCTATCAGGGCACCAGCGCCATCATGCTCTCCGGGGAAACGGCTGCCGGCATGTATCCGGTGGAATCTTTAAAGACTATGGTGCGCATCGCAAAACGTGTGGAGCGTGACATCGACTATGCGGAGATTTTCCGAAAAAATGCCCGCATCGAAAACCCGGATATGACGACCGCCATCTCCCATGCAGCCTGCATGACCGCCATCGAGCTGAAGGCCAAAGCCGTCATTACCGTCAGCAAATCCGGAACGACTGCCCGCATGGTTTCCAAATACCGCTCCGATCGTAGGCTGTACCACAACGCCGCATACCTGCCGCCAGTTAAATATGGCCTGGGGCATCACGCCCCTTCTGATTAAAGAGGAATACAGCTCGGAAATCCTCTTCTTACACGCCGTCGAAGCGGCTGAAAAAAATGGTTTGGTAAAGGAAGGGGACGTCGTTACCCTGACTGCCGGAGTTCCGCTTGGAACGCCCGGAAAAACCAATACCCTGCGCGCCTGCGTGGTGGGAAATTTCTAAATATAAACGGAGCGGGAAGGACAGATTTTTCCATTCTTCCCGCTCTTTTTTCCTTTCTCTCTGCCGCCAGGCTTAAATCCCTTCCAGCACCACTGCCCCTTTCGCCGGCAGAGTCAGGCTGATTTTTCCATTCTCACACAGATACTCTTCCGGTTCCTCTGTCACTCCATCCCTGTCTGTCAGGATCAGCCGTTTCACTTTCCTTCCGCCCGTGATACCGGCCTCCCACACCGAAAGCGTGATCTCCAGAGGCTCCTCTCCATTATTAAATGCTACTACCATCTGCTCTTTTTCGCTGAACCTCGCATAACTGATGCAGTTCCACTGGCATTCCAGGAATTTCAGGGAACCGTGGCTGAAAACCGGATACGCCTTATGAATGCGGATCATCTGACGGTAAAATGCAATCAGTTCTTTATCTTCATGCCCCCACGGATATGTCCTCCGGTTATCCGGGTCTGTAAATCCCACGACCCCGGCCTCGTCCCCATAATACAGCGTCGGCGCACCCGGCCAGGTCATCTGCATCACGATTGCTTCCCGCATGACAGCCATATCCACCCCTTCGGCGGCGGCTTCATGCCCCAACCTGTCCACTCTTCCCACTTTATGATTCGTCCGGGTCAGGAACCTCGAATGGTCATGATTGGAAAGCTCATTCATAGCCGTCTGAAGAGAAGGAGCCAGGAAATTTGACATATGATGATTCATTGCCCCGATAAAGCTCTCATGATTTCCCAGAAGGTCTTCCCTGTAGCCGTCGCTGTGCTTCTCCATCCCGGTAAAGAACCAGGTCAGAGGTTCCATAAACGCATCGTAGTTCATGACCGTATCCCATTCGTCTCCTCGCAGCCATGTCCCTGCGTCTCCATAATGTTCCGCCAGAATAATCGCTTCAGGGTTTGCCCCTTTTACCACCTTGCGGAATTCCTTCCAGAATTTATGGTTATACTCGCTGCTGAATCCAAGATCAGCCGCTACGTCCAAACGCCACCCGTCCGCATAAAACGGCGCGGAAACCCATTTCCTTCCAATTTCCATAATATAATCATAAAGCTTCTGTGAATTCTCATAATTCAGCTTCGGCAGCGTCTCATGCCCCCACCATCCGTCATAAAACGGATTGTACGGCCATTCATGCTCATTGTTGAATTTAAAAAAGCTGCGGTACGGACTGTCCGCCGACACATAAGCCCCTTTTTCATAGCCCTCCTGCTTCTCGTAAATGCACTCCCGGTCCAGCCATTTATTAAAAGAACCGCAATGGTTAAACACGCCGTCCAGGATCACCTTCATCCCCCGGCTGTGCGCTTCCCCGATCAGCCGGACCAGAAGCTGGTTGCTCGCCTCCAGATTCTCCTTATCCGTTACCCTCTGAATGTATTTGCTCGCCTGCGCATTATCCCGGCATCCTTCCGGAAGCACCGAACCGCCATCTTTTACGATTTTTCCATAATGAGGGTCTACATAATCATAATCCTGGATATCGTATTTATGATTCGAGGGCGATACGAAGATCGGATTAAAATAAATCACATCCACGCCCAGCTCCTGCAAATAGTCCATTTTATCCAGAACGCCCTGCAAGTCGCCGCCGTAAAATTCCCGGATAGCCATGCTGGCGGCCGGATATTTATTCCAGTCCTTTACCTGTACCGTTGTATCCCCGATATAAAAATATTCTCTGTCCTCTACCGTGTTTGTCGGATCTCCGTTAAAAAAACGATCGACCAGAATCTGATACATCACGGCTCCCTTCGCCCAGGCAGGCGTTTTAAACCCCGGCGCAATAGCAAAAGCGTAGTATTCCTGAAGATTTTCGGATACTCCCTTCTTATTATAAAAATAACGGTTTTCCCCTGCGCACACTTCAAAATAATAACGGACAATTTCCTCACCCATAACGATCTCTGTCCGGTAATAGTCAAAATCACCTTCCGTCTTTTCGAACTCCATCAAAATCCGGTTCGAGCCACTGATCCAACACACGTAGTCCACGTTATTTTTCCTGGTACGAAAACGAATCGTCACCTTTTCTCCTGTTTCCGGTTCCATCGGACTTACATAATTTTCCGTCTCATCACTGAACAATGCGCTTGGGCAAAAAACCGGCCGCATCCGCATCGCATAAATCTCTGCCTTTTTTAAATATTCAATATCTGCTGTCCCAGGCTTCATACTTTCTGTCTCTCTTTCCTGATATTCTTATTTTGATTGTATAACAATTTCCCTTTTCATACAACCCGAAAAATTTTACATCCCCATCGGAAAGCCAAATTTTTTCATTCTCCTGACACAGGCCCTTCGTAAATTTCTACAAATTTTCAATAACAAAGCAACTTTTTTTGTTTATAATGATTATGTTTTCCCACTTTCTGTTTGCCATTCTTCTGCTTCTGTTATATAATCAATACAGATTTAAAATCATGAAAGGAGTTTTTTACATATGAGGATTTCAAAAGGAAAAAAACTGGTTCTTTTTCTGACTCTGTGCATTAGCGTTCTCCTGTGCGCCTGCCAGAATCCCAAAGCTCCGGAAACAGAACTCCAGGAAGCGTCTGTTCCTGCTGTATCCGGAACCTTTTCTGTATCCATTTTTGACGTCGGAAAGGCTGACGCTATCTTCCTGCAAACGACAAATCACACAGTCGTCATAGACTGCGGCGAAAAAGGCGACGCCGAAGACCTCGTTGCCTCGCTGGAGGAAAAAGGAGTTAAAAAAATTGATTATCTCTTTATTACACATTTTGATAAGGATCATGTAGGGGGTGTTCCGGGCATTTTGGAAAAAATGGACGTTGGCGAAATCATTGTCCCAGACTATGAAGGCAATAACAGCGCCTACACAAATTACCTGTCGGCGCTTCAGGAGAAAAATATCTCCCCTGCCGCCTTGACAGAAACGATGGTTCTGACTCTCGACGACGTACTTTTTGAGGTTTTCCCTCCTCTGAAAGCATCCTATGTCGAGAGCGATAACGATTATTCTCTGGTCATCAGCGCCTCGCACGGTGAAAACCGTTTTCTCTTTACGGGAGACGCCGAAGCGGAACGTTTAAAGGAACTCCCTTCCCAGTTTTCTTTGAAACACGATTTCCTGAAAGTTCCGCATCACGGACGTTTCAGCGACAGTACAAAAGATTTCCTGACCGGAACGGCCCCGGACTATGCCGTCATCACATGCAGCAAAAAGAACCCTCCCGAACAGAGAGTCCTTGATCTTCTCTCCTCTTTGGATGTCGAGGTATTCCTCACGGAAAACGGGAATGTTCACGCTGTCAGCGACGGAAAAAATATCACCCTAACCCAGGAAAAGAAGGAGTGACCCCTATGGCAATCGAAGTCTTTAACCGATACGAACACAAATACCTGCTAGATCAGGATACTTATCAGAAAGTGATTGCTGTCATGGATGCACATATGGATCTTGATGCCTATAATCAGAATCACAGGCCCTATACCATCGCCAACATCTATTTCGACACAGACGATCACTTTTTAATCCGGAATTCCCTTTCCAAACCTGATTATAAAGAAAAGCTCCGGCTCCGCTCTTACGGAGTACCGGAGATGTCTGCCAAAGTATTTCTGGAGATCAAGAAAAAATACAACGGTCTTGTCAACAAAAGACGCACCAGACTGCTTTTAAAGGAGGCCTATGATTTTCTTCATTCCGGAGAAGTTCCCTGTATACAGGATTATATGAATCCGCAGGTTCTACGGGAAATTTCCTATTTCCTGCATTTCTATTCTCTGAGCCCAAAGCTGTACCTGGCTTACGACAGAATCGCCTATTTTGAAAAGGGAAACCCGGATCTCAGGATTTCCTTCGATCAGAATATACGCTCCCGGCGCTATGACCTCCATCTCGAGGACGGCGACTATGGAACTCCCCTTTTAGACAGTCACACCTATCTGATGGAAATTAAGACTGCACGGGCGAAGCCTCTGTGGCTTGTACATATGCTGACCGAACTTGGAATCCAGCGGAGAAGCTTTTCAAAATATGGAACAGAATTCAAAAATTTTATCAACACGAAGGAGAAAAAATATGACCGAGCTATTTAACAATATTTTATCAAACGTATCCAGCAATCTTACTGTGGGATCCGCACTGGTTACCCTGACCGTTGCCATCCTTTTCGGTATCTTTGTTGCCTTTACCTATTATAAAATCCAGGATGACGCATCCTATCAGCAAAGCCTTGCGATTACTCTCGTAATCCTTCCGGCAATTCTTTCTATCATTATTTTGTTTACGGGGAGCAATATCGCCCGTGCTTTCAGCCTTGCAGGAGCTCTTTCCATTATTCGATTCCGCAGCGCTCCCGGAGACCCGAAGGATATTGGATTTATCTTTTTTGATATTGCCGCCGGACTTGCATGTGGCGTGGGGCTTTTTGCATACGGCGCGTTATTTGTCATTTTGTTATGTATCGTGATTCTTATTGTGGAAAAGATGAAGTTTTTCCAAAAAAATCGATACAGAAAATATTAAAAATCACCATTCCGGAAAATTTAAACTATCAGAATGCCTTTGATGATATTCTTAACCGTTTCACCAACGGCTATACCCTGGAACGGATTAAAACGACCGATCTGGGTTCTTTATTTGAAGTGTGCTACAAGGTGTCCATGAAACCAGATCAGAATGAGCAGGAATTTTTAAATGAACTGAGATGCCGAAATGGAAACCTGAATATTGTATTATCTATGGCACCCACGATTTATAAATAATTTGCACTGTGTTTTCCGATATCCAAGTAAAAGAGACGGCCTTTCGGTCGCCTCTTTTCGGAGAAGGTATTTCTCTTATGGGGTGTAGCAAAAACTATATAATGTATTGGGGGGTTTTACGATGTTTATTATAGCATCACCGCCCAAAGAAGTGTGCACAAACTTCACAAATTTCGCCGTTCATTTTTGTGCATTTCCTACACATTTCGTCAAATTTCGTCCTGCCAGGTTCCGCATCCTTTCATCTGAAATCCGACCCTACTCTGTCTCCTGAAACAGTTCCTCGAAGGCTTCTCTTCCTATCTTTTCCTCTTTGACCAAAAGCTCTGCGCACCGATGAAGTACCTCCATATGTTCCTCAATCAGACTTTTTGCCTTTGCATAGCATTCATCCACAATACGCTTCACTTCTTCATCAATCAGCGTCTGCATAGTTTCGCCATATTTTCTGGCATGACCCAGATCGCGGCCGATAAACACCTCATCATCACTTCCGTAATCGACGGTTCCCACTTTCTCCGACATTCCATATCTGGTCACCATCGCCCGCGCGATCTCGGTAGACTGCCTGATATCCTGGGATGCACCTGTCGTCACATCCCCAATCACCAGCTCCTCGGCAACTCTTCCGCCAAAGCCTACGATGATATCCTGGAGCATCTTCCCTTTGGTAAGAAACATCTCATCCTTTGCCGGCAGCGGCATTGTATAGCCCGCCGCTCCCATACCGGTAGGAATAATAGAGATTGTGTGCACCGGCCCTACGTCCGGCAACACATGAAACAAAATCGCATGGCCCGCCTCATGGTACGCCGTAATGCGCTTTTCCCTGTCAGAAATGACCTTGCTCTTTTTCTCAGCGCCAATGCCTACTTTTACGAATGCCTGCCGAATATCTTTCTGCACGATATAAGCTCTTCCCTCTTTCGCCGCCTGGATCGCCGCCTCATTCATCAGATTTTCCAGATCAGCTCCCGTAAAGCCTGCCGTCGTCTGCGCAATCTCCTCCAGATTCACATCGTCTCCCAGAGGCTTTCCTTTCGTGTGAACCTGAAGAATTCCCAGTCTGCCTTTCACATCCGGCTTTCCAACGCCGATTTTCCGGTCGAAACGCCCCGGACGCAGAATCGCCGGATCGAGAATATCCACCCGGTTTGTCGCCGCCATCACGATAATCCCCTCGTTCACTCCAAAGCCGTCCATCTCTACCAGCATCTGATTCAGGGTCTGTTCCCTCTCGTCATGGCCGCCGCCCATTCCGCTTCCACGCCGTCTGGCCACAGCGTCAATCTCGTCGATAAATACGATACACGGCGCATTTTTCTTCGCTTCCGCAAACAGGTCGCGTACACGGGAGGCGCCCACGCCCACAAACATTTCGACAAAATCAGAACCCGAAATGCTGAAAAACGGAACGCCGGCTTCTCCGGCTACCGCCTTTGCCAGAAGGGTCTTGCCCGTTCCCGGAGGCCCCACCAGAAGAAGCCCTTTAGGAATACGCGCGCCTACCTGAAGATACTTTTTCGGCTCTCTCAGAAAATCTACGATCTCCTCAAGCTCCTCCTTTTCCTCTTCCAGTCCGGCTACGTTTTTAAAGCTGATCTTTTTTGTATCCGGAAGAATCAACGTCGCGCGGCTCTTCCCGAAATTCATCATTTTATTGTTTCCGCCATTCGCCTGACGGTTCATGAAAATCAGAAGAAACATAAAGACCGCCGCCATCAAAAGCATTGGCAGAACGGTCGTCATAAAGACGCTTTCCCGTTCAATATCATACATGTAATTCGGGACGTCCTTTTCCAGAAGCATCTCCTGAACTTCCTTTACATCCGCCACATTCATCTTCCGGACTTCCGGTCCTTCTGAAAAATAAATCCAAAGCTGCCCGGTAGGCACCTTGTCATTCGGGTGAATATCGACTCTCTCCACGATCCCTTCTTCGACCGCCGTCTCAAATTCACGATACGTATACGTCTCCTTCGTGTCAAATCCATTCCGGAAAATAAACACAAACAGCAACACTGCCGCCATAATCAGAAAATAAAATCTGACTCCTTTCGAAGCATTATTCAATGTACAAATCCCCTTCCTTTTTAAACTTCTACCACTCCAATATATGGCAGATTTCTGTATTTTTGCGCATAATCAAGTCCATAACCAACCACAAACTCATCCGGAATCTCAAACCCCACATAATCAACCTTCACCCTGGCCACCCGTCTGTCCGGCTTATCCAGAAGCGTACACAGCCGAAGGCTTGCCGGATTCCTCTTGCTTAGAATTTCCATCAGATAGCTTAAGGTTCGTCCGGAATCAATAATATCCTCTATCACTATGACGTCCTTTCCTTCCAGCGTCTCATCCAGATCTTTGGCGATCCTCACCACGCCGCTGGACTTCGTACCGTCTCCATAGCTGCTCACGGACATGAAGTCCATAGACACCGGAACCGTAATGCGCTTGGCCAGCTCACAGGTAAAAAACACGCTGCCTTTCAGGATGCAGATCAAATGCACGCTTTTTCCCGCGTAATCCTCACTGATCCTCTTTCCCATTTCTGCAATTTTCTCATTCACTTTCTCCTCCGACAATAATACTCGAATCCTGTTCTCCACGATTTGTCTCCTCCCTGACCTGTATTTTTAGAATTGTTTTTGTATCCTGCGTAACCCTGCACTGCTCACTGATCCGGTGTCCCACAATCCAGAGAATGTGGCTCTCATCCGCCAGCAGAAGAACCTTATCCCGCTCCTCTTTTAAAATCTTCTCATTAATAAAATACTTTTTCAGCTTGCTGTGCCTGCCCTCCGCAATAAAATAGTCCCCGCTCCTGCGGCTCCGTAATTGAATCGTATTTTTTATTGTATCATAATCCAGCCATTTCGTATACTTTTTTTGCGGAATTATTTGACCATTTCCTGGTTCCAGGCTTGTCTTTATCCGATATTTTCCCCATTGGGACTCTCCCGGTACCAAAAGCTCCACTTCCTCTGTGATCTTTTGCGGCGGCTCTCCTTCTCCCAGCACCAGATAATCTCCGGTACGCCTGGCCGTCCTTCCTCCCGGAAGCATCATCCTTCTTCCGGACTGTCCCGCCGCCAGCTTCTTCATCTCGTCCAGATGCACGGCCCCGACGTCTTTCAAGCCCATCCCCAGACGCTCCATACACACGCGTAAGATATATTCCTGCATGACTTCCTCTTCCCGCAGAAGCTCTTTTCCCTCAATCCATACCTCCTGCTTCCTCACGCTGGAAATTTTCTCAGCCTTTTTCTTCGCTTCCTTTTCCAGATATTCCCATGCCCGGCCAAGACGTTCGCCCGCCTGGGCGATATGAACGCGCGCCCGCACATTCAACCCGTTTTCCATCTCCGGCAAAATCCGATGCCGCAGCCGGTTTCTCGTATATTCATCGGTAAGATTCGTACTGTCTGTGCAGTAATCCTGCCCCTGCTTTTTCAGATATGCCTCGATCTCCTGCCTGGAAACGCCCAAAAGCGGACGAATGATGTTTCCGTTTACCGGCCTTATGCCGCACAAGCCTTGCAGCCCCGACCCCCGCGCCAGATTCCACAGAATCGTCTCCGCCTGATCATCCTGGTTATGCGCCACGGCAATCTTTGCATGTTCCCTTCCTTTGCACGCCTCCGCAAACGCCTCATACCTGCACTTTCTCGCAGCCTCTTCCAGCGTCAGCTTCTCCCCCGCCGCTCTTTTTGGTACGTCAAAGGCAGCCATGTGAAAAGAAATCCCCCATTTTTTGCACAACTGCTTTGTAAACGCCGCATCCTTCAGGCTTTCCTCTCCCCGAATCCCATGTTCCACATGCACTGCTTCCAGAAAGAAATCTGCTTCTTTTTGGAACTCTTTCAGCATAAAAAGCAGGCATACCGAGTCCGCTCCTCCCGAAATGCCTGCCACAACATAGTCGCCTGTTTCTATCATATGATGTTTCCTGATATACTTCGATACTTTTTCTTCCATCTGCCCGTTTCCCGACCCTGCTTCTATCGTTTTACTGCTTATCACTATCTATTAGAATCAAAAGATGCCATACGGATTGCTCCGCACTTCGTGCTTCCACAATCCTGGCATCTACTATATAGAATCTGACAGGAAATTGCAAGAATAAATCCGCCGAAACATATCTCAGCTTTTCCAAAGCCCCCCCACCAGCACCGTCATATCGTCCTTTGCAAGACATTTCTGATACAGCAAAACCTGCGTCAGAATCTCGCGTGCCATCTCCTGTGCATTCCTTGTCTTTTGCCTCAGGATAATCTCCTGTAAAATTTCTTCTGCCCTCGGATGCGGCAGGGCGTCCAGCCCCCCGTCGGAAACCATGACTACGAAATCTCCCGGCTCCATCTTCTTTCTGGCGCTCTCATAGTCCAGCTTTTGCAAAAAGCCAATCGGCAGGCTGGTGGAAGACACGGCTTCCACCCAGTCCTTTCGCTTAAAAAAAGTCGTGGAGGCGCCGATTTTCAAAAGCTCGCACTCTCCGGTATAAAGGTCCACCATGCACAAGTCTACGGTGGAAAACATCTGATCATGATTTTGCAGCGTCATGGTGGAATGAATCATACGCACAGCCGTTTCCTTCGTAAACCCCGCATCCAGAAACTGTTCCAGAAGCTCGATCACCGTTTCGCTCTCCCGGCAGGCACAGCTTCCCGATCCCATCCCATCCGACAGGCTCATAATCATCTGTCCGTTCTCCCTCCGGAACATAGAAAAGTTATCCCCGGATACCAGCTCGCCTTCCTTTGTAACCTTAGCCACCCCGTTTGTCATTCGGTAGCCCGGCTGCGCCGTAAAGAGCACAGTACTGTACTCCCGGTTGATGATCGTCCGGCTGTCCGGGTCGGGAACCATTTTCCGGCTGCACACCTCGGAAACGATTCCTGCAATCTCTCTCGTAGCAATACATCTTCCCTTCCTGGCCGTACGCATGGTAATAAAAATCTCCAGCCTGTCCGCATCTTTCCTGGTATCCCACATTTCCCGCATGATGATCCCATGCATCCGCAGTTTAATATCCATCTGTTTTTCCAGCCCCGCATCTACCGGACGCACATCATACGTCAGACTTGCCGCCGCCTCCATGATCGCCGCCGTCCCGTAAAGCTGCTCTGCAACCGCTTCCCGGTTCTCCAGAAGCCGGTTGCTCCACATCAGGTTCAGCTTTGCGACGCGGAAACTTTCTCTCAACGCCAACGCAAAGCTTGTCCCCTGTGAACAAATCTCCATGAAAGAAGACTGTTCTCCGGCGCCCTCCTCCTCGATCGTATGAAGAAGCTCATATGCCTCCCGGTAAGTCCTGCCGCTGTTCTTCTCCCAGCAATATTCCCATCCGGGGCAATACCTGCACACCTTTCTCTGGGCTTCGCAAAAAATTTCCTGCATATCGTCCTCGGAAAAACTCTCTTTCTTACTTGGCATGTTCCGAAACGTATCCGCAAGCTGCACAAAAGACTCGGCATACCGTCCCATCCGTTCCCGTCCGGGCTCGCAGGCTTCCAGCACCTGCTCCTCCCGGTATCTCTCTCCCAATATCATCTTTACAACATCCCACATGACCCACAAGACACTCACAATCAGGACTGCCATCACAAATTCACCCATTTTATGTAACCTCCCGTAAAGAGCAGTATACACAAAGACAGACGGGATTTTTGTCAAAAAAGTATCGGGATTTCCACAAATTTATCGACAGAAAAGGACATCGAAAATGCCTTTCCTTTTCGACGTCCTTCTTTACTTCTCCGGTTTCAGTAAGATTTCGTCCGGATATACCAGACCCAGCTTGTCCCTGGCGACCCCTTCCACATATTCATCGGTCTTCATATATTCCTCCAGACCGGCTATCTCTTCCGTACGCTTATTTTCTTCCTGAATCTGTTTCTCCAGTTTCGTTTTCTGTTCCTGATATGCTGCATTTTTGGCCTTTAGCGAATGGCTCTGGATCGTGAGGCTTACCAGCAAAACGGCTACAATGGCAGTAATACATAACACAGCGCCGCGGTTTCCTTTGCTTCTGCGCCTTTTTCTCTTATCCATAAAATGACCTTCCTTATTGATTTCTTTCTTTTTTTACGAATAATGTCATTTTAATCTCTTTTATCCTCTTTTTCAATACCTTTTTGGGCTTTTTTGTTCCTTTACGCATTTTTTTGGCGAAGAATGCCAGCGGACGCCCTATGATCTTCAGGAACTTGCCAACAACCTTTTTCAAAAATCGTAAAACCCCGGATACTGCCTTTAAAACAGGGCGGCTGGCGCTGAGCTGGTACAATACCATTCCCATCATCATGGCACACAGAGAAAACCCCCGGACCACGCCGCTGTTTTTCAGGAAAATCACCCCAAACGCAAGGATTCCGGCGCCGCTCCAGTATATAAAATCTTCAAGGGCAAGCAGAAGGCTGCCATGTATAAATACACGCCGCACCGCGCGCAGCAAATCATATCCAAACATCAGCAGAACCCCGGTAGACGTACAGATCAGAAAAAACATGATTTCGCTCTGGATTGTCTGGCTCATATCCTATTTAAACAGCCTTCCCAGCACAGACTCCTTTTTCTGGCTGCGCCCGCCGTCCGAGTAAACCAGGCTGTCAACTTTCCCGTCAATGTCTACTTCGCCCTTCTCCAGAGTAAGCCTGCTGATGTGAAGCTCTCTTCCTTTGATCGTCAGCATCCCCTGCTCGGTTTCCAGAAAAATCTCCTTCTCGTCAAAAGAAAGCACATCCGATACCCCTGTAATCGTTCCGCTGTGTCTGCCAAAAACAGCTATTTTGTGTACGCCCTGCGCCTGCTTTTCTTCCATGCTCTCCCCCTTGCCATTCTGCCTTTGTCTCTCTTAAATATATTAGGAAACAGCCGGAATTATACACATTTCCATTCTACAGATATCGGTAAAGTTCTTTCGCATCATCCTTTTTTACCGTCTCCTGTACATTCAGAATCTCCACCCGCACCGCCTTCGCGCCAAACTGAATCTCCAGAATATCTCCTTCTTTTACCGCCGCCGAAGCCTTCGCGGGCTTATCGTTCAACAGTACCCTCCCCGCATCACAGGCTTCATTCGCCACCGTCCTGCGCTTAATCAGGCGGGATACTTTTAAATATTTATCCAGTCTCATATCTTTTTCCTTTCTTCTATAACTCAAAAGAGAGCTGCCTTGCGCCTGTCGGCTGTGGCAGCTCTCTTTTTCGTTTCTCTCTTAATTCCCATTTACCAGATCCTTTAAAGCCTTGCCTGCTTTAAATTTCGGAGCCTTAGACGCCGGAATTACCATTGTCTCACCACTCTGCGGATTTCTTCCCTCTCTTGCTGCTCTCTCAGATACCTCAAAAGTTCCAAAACCAACCAACTGGATTTTTTCACCTTTTTTCAGCTCTTCCGCAACTACGTCTGTAAATGCCTTTAATGCTTTCTCCGCATCTTTCCTGGATAACTCTGTCTTCTCTGCAATCGCTGCGACCAGTTCTGTCTTATTCATGGAATTTTCCTCCTCGATTTCTCTTCTTCATTCTATTTTGTCTGATACAAAATTTTCATTTTCCGAGCCATGCCTGGAACTTGACCCTACGTCTATTTATAATCGTTTATCCACTGTTTGTCAAGGACTTTCCGTCCGTCCGCACGACAAAACGCCAGGATTTAATGAATCTGGCGCTTTCTGTATTTCCTTGCGGCAGCGTCATTTTCCGGAACAGCCCAGTATCTTTCTCTTCGATTCTCAAGCTTTACAAGCTCTTCTTCGATTTCCTCTACATTCTCTGTCCGTATCCGGTTAAAAAACTCATCATAATAAATATCCTCATATTCTTCCTCCCGTCCGAATCCGTCCTCATCCGGCGGGGAGTACCAGGAAACATAATAAAAATCAAAATACCCTTTTTTATTCAGGGAAACCAGCCCGCAATCTGTTTTTCCCGCCGGAAACTGAAGGAGTCCCAGCTCGCGCAGGGAATTACTCGCCCAATAGCTCTGGAAGTACCTTCCCATCGGCGAAAACATCCTGCACGGCACGTATGCCCCCGTCTCATAGTAGGGGCATTTCTCCATAATTTTCTCCGCTCTCGCATTTCCATACAGAGCCGCGCGGACGATCCACATCATATATGCCTTTCCATAAAAGCTGTCATCCGGAGAGTTCCGGACATAATCCTGCAAAAAGCCCTGCAAAACCTCACGTCGGTTATCATCCGGGCTTTCCTCATAAGCCGCGACCAGCTCTTCCAGCTTTGGGGAAAACCGGGAGCGAAACCACTCTGCAAGCTCCATCATCGCCTCCATATCTCCCATTTCACACTTCCAGGCAATCCCCATAAATTTATAGTCCTTTTTCTCCTGCTTTTCCGCCTGCGTCTTATCTGCCTCCGCTTCTTTCGTCCGTATCTGCTTTTCTTTACTTTTCTCTGGTATCCACTGTCTTTTTTCTCCGGACACACACTCCAGAATCTTTCTTACGAATCCTTTCCCTCTCTTTTTCATATATTCTGTCCTTCTTCTGTATTCCTTTCAAAATATTGAACTGCTTCTCTCTCTGCCTCTTTTACCGCCCTTTTTTCATATGCCGTTTCTTCCGCTGTCTTTCCTGCCTTCTCCAGCCGTTTGATCTCCTCCCACTTCCGCACAAGTCTGCCGCTTTCATCTGTAAACCCGCTCCCAAAGACATGCGGATGGCGCCTGATCATCTTCCGGCTGACGCCGCAGACCACATCGTCCAGCGAAAACAGCCCCTTTTCCTCCGCAATACGGCTCTCCAGAACAATCAGCAGAAGCAAATCCCCCAGCTCTTCGCAAAGATTTCCGGCGTCCCCTGTTTTTTCCTGGATATTGATACCTGCCGCCGTCTCTGCCGCTTCGTCAAAAAAACAAGGCTTCAGGCTCAAAAGAGTCTGTGCCTTGTCCCACGGGCATTCCGACCGCAGCTTTGAAACGATTTCCCTGAAATCGTCAAAGCTGTAATCGGAGTCCATATTAAAGCATTGCATGAATCATTCCCAGAACCTGCTCTCCGAGCGCTGCTGACTTCTTATCCGCATCTTCCATAGAGGTTCCCTTTACGCCATAGTAAAATTTCACCTTCGGCTCGGTTCCGGACGGTCTTACGCACAGCCATGCGTCGTCGGTCAGGTCAAAATAAAGTACGTTGGAGCTTGGAAGCCCGGTATCTGTCACTTCCCCCGTCTCCAGATTTCGGATGGTATTCTTCTTATAATCTCTGGCCGAAGTTACTTTGTACGCTCCAATCTGCGTCGGCGGATCGTTGCGCAGAGTCTCCAGAATTTCCTGAATCTTCTCAAGTCCTTCGATGCCCTTTAAGGTAATGGCCTTCACATCGTCCTTGAAGTAGCCGTATTTCTCATACATATCAATCAGGGCGTCCCAGAGTGTCTTGCCCTGTGTTTTATAATAAGCCGCCGCTTCACACAATGCCATCGTTGCCACAATCGCATCCTTATCCCTTGCATGAGTTCCGATCAGACAGCCGTAGCTCTCCTCGAATCCGAACAGGTAGGTTCCTTTTCCGCTGTTCTCAAAACCGAGAATCTGCTGTCCAATAAACTTAAACCCGGTCAGCACTTCGATAAATCTCAGTCCATACGCCCTGGCGATCACGCCTGCCATATTCGAAGAAACGATGGTGCTGACGACAGCCCCGTCCTCCGGGAGTCCTGCCGCCGCCTTTCTCTGGCTCAGCTCATATTCCTCCAGCAGACAGCCTGACATGTTTCCTGTCATACTCAGGTATTCGCCGCTCTTTGTATCTTTTACATAAACGCCCAGACGGTCTGCATCCGGGTCGGTCGCCAGCACCAGATCCGCATCCACTTCTTTTGCAAGCGCCAGGCCCATTTCAAATGCCTCTGCTGCTTCCGGATTTGGATAACTTACGGTCGGAAATTCGCCGTCCGGCAGCTCCTGCTCTTTTACCACATAGACGTTTTCAAATCCAAGCTCTTTTAAAACTCTTCTTGCCGGAATATTTCCGGTTCCATGCAGCGGCGTGTAGACAATCTTTAAGTCTTTTCCAACTTCTTTGATGGCGTCCCAGTGAATGACCTGGCTCTTTAATGCCTCCATGTAACTGTCGTCAATGGCCTGTCCGATGACCTCATAAAGACCTGCGGCCTTTGCCGCCTCCTTCTCCATCGTCCTGACCCCGGCATAATCCGCGACCTTTTTCACTTCCGCCATGATTCCTGTATCGTGAGGCGGCGTAATCTGCGCGCCATCCTCCCAGTATACTTTATAACCGTTGTATTCCGGCGGATTATGGCTGGCGGTGATATTGATTCCCGCTGTGCATTTCAGTGTGCGTACTGCAAAGGACAGCTCCGGCGTCGGACGCAGGGATTCAAAGACGTATGCCTTAATTCCGTTGGCTGCCAGACAGAGCGCCGCTTCATCTGCAAATTCCGGCGACATACGTCTGGAATCATAAGCGATCGCTACTCCTTTTTCTTTCGCCCCTACAGAAATAATGTAGTTTGCAAGTCCCTG
>CAJKKX010000002.1 GCA_905200565.1 uncultured Lachnospiraceae bacterium | reverse complement strand
CCTGGCTCTGCGCGCACGCTTGATATTTAATTGCAGGGCGCCCTGAAAATTTGTCACATCCCCAACGATATCCACATAATCCATTGCTGAGAAATCATCAATCCCCTGGGAATCCGGGTCCCAGATCTTCGCGTCAATGATTCCCGTTTTGTCCTGCAAAATCACATTTTCATAAGCTTTTCCATTTTTCGTGACGGCCGCCTGTTTATACTTACACAGATAAATATCTCCGACCTTCTCTCCCTCTCTTAAAGTTTCAATAAATTTCATTTTCCCTTACCTCTCTATTTTTCATCGGCGTCCAAGCTGCACCGTAACTTCCATATCTACATAGCCTTCCATCGTCGCCCGTTTAATCCCCAGTTGGATGGTTTCGTCCGGACTGTGGCTTTGAACCGCCTGCTCATAATCGTCCATGCTCATGATTTCTTCGCCATTGATTCCGGTAATGACGTCCGTCTCAAAAACCCCTGCATACATCGCCGGGGAATCCTCTGAGACGCTCCTCACATAAATACCGCGAGGCATATCAAATTCACCGGAAATCGTCTCATCAATCTCTTTTCCTGTAATTCCTATCCTGGAACGCACCCGGTTGTTCGCCAGGTCTGTCACCAGTCCCTGAATATCCGAGGCTTCCAGCGCAGTCAGCGTAATCCCTCTTCCATCCGTCCCCGGATTCTGTCCAATGATTCCCACGATTCTTCCTTCCAGGTCAATCAGAACGCCGCTTCCCTGCTCGCTCCCCAGAATGTCCGTATTCAGTACCCGATACTGGGAATCCTCCATCGGCGTCTCTACCACGGAGGTAACCATGCCAAAAGACACAGAGGTACTGTTTGCCACCGGAGTCCCCAGTGCGATCACAGGCTCGCCCTTCTGTATGTCCTCCGAAGCGGACAGCTCCACAGGCATAATCTCCTTCCCATTTACTGCGGATTTCGGAACACGCACTACCGCCAGCCCTGTCACATGGTCACATTTTCGAAGCATGGCGTCTGCGGCAGTACCATCCGAAAACGTCACAATGATACGTTCCGCCGTTTCCACAGCCTGCGCTCCCGTCAGAATAAAGTATTCCTGATGACTCTGGGCGACTACAAGTCCCGACGCCTGAACGTGGTTTTCAATCACTTCATCAAACCAGTCAATCTGACTCGTCTCGCACGTTACCGTCACAATAGCCGGCGCTGCATCCTCCGCCACCTTTGCCATTTTCTCATACAGCATCCGATAATCTGCAATCTCCAGATCCTTCTGCTCGATGACCGTCTGCGGCGCCTCCTCCGTCTCCGTTTCCGTCTGCCTGGCCTGCGTTTCCGCCTCTGTTTCTTCCTGAATGACAATAATCTGCGAAGGGTCGTCCGGCTTCCCGAACTGCTTTTTCGCCCAGGGCTGCGCCACAGAAAAGGTAACGCCGGCCGTCACGCCAAACACGGCCGCCAGCGCCCCCGCGCTCACGCCCTTCCGAAACCATCTTTGTCTGTAAAATGGTTTTTTCTTTAATTGTTCGTTCATAAAAGTAAATTCTTTTTGATCCTTCTCCGGCATAAAAATAATCTCCTTTTATCTTCCCTCCCCACAATCCTTTCTACTGTAACAGGAACTTATGAACAAATCGTGAATTCCGGCAGGATATGGTGAAATTTTTGGTTTTCTTTTCTCCAATTATAGGGTAAACTATAAATACTCCGAATGGCAGAATCTGCTGTTTGATTTTTATAAAAAAGGTGATACCAGATGAACGAAAAAGTATTGAAAACATTAGAATATGACAAAATCATTGACCAGCTCGCAGCCCTTGCAGGCTCCACGCTGGCGAAAGATAAATGTAAAAACCTGAAGCCTTTCTCCATTCTTTCTGAAATTCAGGCAGCGCAGCGGGAGACCAGCGACGCTCTTTCCCGCCTGCTCCGCAGGGGAAACATTTCCTTTTCCGGCGTGACCGATGTGCGGGGTACTTTAAAACGCCTGGAAATTGGAAGCATTTTAAGTATGGAAGAGCTGCTTCGCATCTGCAAACTTCTGGAGGTCTGCGCGCGCGTAAAATCCTATTCCAGAAAAGATGCCGGAGAAGATACGGGAGATTCCCTGGATGATCTGTTTGAGGCATTGCAGCCACTCACTCCGGTTTCCTCGGAAATCCGGCGCTGCATCATCTCCGAAGATGAATTAAGCGATGATGCCAGCCCCGCTCTGTTCCGTCTGCGCCGCTCCATGCGCCAGACCAATGACCGGGTACACGCACAGCTCGCCTCGATGGTAAACGGTTCCGTCCGCTCGTATCTCCAGGATGCCGTGATCACCATGCGAAACGGCCGCTACTGTATTCCCGTCCGGGCGGAATACCGCGGACAGGTGCCGGGAATGATTCATGACCAGTCCTCCACAGGCTCCACCCTCTTTATCGAGCCGATGGCAGTCGTAAAGCTGAACAATGAGCTTCGGGAACTGGAAATGAAAGAGGAGCAGGAGATCGAAGTCATTCTCTCCACCCTGAGCAGCCTTGTGGCACAGGAAACCGAAACGATCAGAGACGACTTAACCCTTCTGACACAGCTCGATGTGATTTTCGCAAAAGCCCAGCTCTCACGCTCCTATAACGGGAGCGAACCGGTTTTCAATGAAAAGGGCTGGATTAACATAAAGAAAGGGCGGCATCCCCTTCTGGATAAGAAAAAGGTCGTCCCGATTGACATTCATCTTGGAAAAGATTTTCAGCTTCTGATTATTACGGGGCCGAATACGGGCGGAAAGACGGTTTCTCTGAAAACGGTCGGACTGTTTACCCTGATGGGGCAGGCGGGACTTCATATCCCGGCTTTCGACGGTTCTGAGCTTGCCGTGTTTGAGGAAGTCTTTGCGGACATCGGGGACGAGCAGAGCATTGAACAGTCGCTCAGCACGTTCTCCTCCCACATGACAAATATCGTATCCATTCTCGAAAAGGCAACCAGCCGTTCCCTGGCGCTCTTTGACGAACTGGGAGCCGGAACCGACCCTGTCGAGGGCGCCGCCCTGGCAATCTCCATTCTGTCAAACCTGCACCGCAGGGGCACGCGCACAATGGCGACTACCCACTACAGCGAACTGAAGGTATTCGCCCTCTCCTCGCCCGGCGTGGAAAATGGCTGCTGTGAATTTAATGTGGAAACGCTGCGCCCGACCTATCGTCTGCTGATCGGAGTTCCCGGCAAGAGCAATGCTTTCGCCATCTCCTCAAAGCTGGGCCTTTCTGATGAGATCATTGAAGAAGCCAAGACGCATCTGACCGAACAGGAGGAAAGCTTTGAAGATCTGATTACCGATCTGGAAAACAGCCGCACCACCATTGAAAAGGAACGGGAAGAGATCGACCGCTATAAGCAGGAAATACAGACCTTGAAAAAACGTCTGGAGCAGAAGCAGGATAAACTGGACAACAGCCGGGAAGCCATTCTAAGGAAGGCCAATGAAGAAGCCCGCGCCATTTTACAGGACGCCAAAGATTATGCAGATACCACCATGCGGAATTTCAATAAATTCGGAAAAGCAAATATCTCTGCAAAAGAAATGGAACAGGAGCGGGACAAACTGCGCAAAAAGCTTTCCGGCGTGGAAAAGAATCTGACTCTGAAAACTGAGAAAAAGCCGAAAAAGGAATTAAAAGCAAAAGATTTGAAAATCGGTGATTCCGTAAAAGTCTTAAGCATGAACCTGAAAGGCACGGTAAGCACGCTTCCCAACGACAAAGGAAACCTGTATGTGCAGATGGGCATTCTGCGCTCTCAGGTGAATATCAAAGACCTGGAACTGATCGAAGAACCGGGCGTCACAGGCCCCGGCCTCGGCAAAGGAACCGGCGGCAGCGGAAAAATTAAAATGGCAAAATCCGCTTCTGTGAGTATGGAACTGAATCTTCTTGGCAAAACCGTAGATGAAGCGATTGCCGAACTGGATAAATATCTGGATGACGCTTATCTGGCGCATGTGCCGAGCGTCCGTATCGTACACGGAAAGGGAACGGGAGCGCTGCGCAAAGGCGTTCATACCTACCTGCGCCGGAATAAGCGCGTAAAAAGCTTTCGGCTGGGGGAATTCGGGGAAGGAGACGCCGGCGTAACGATTGTTGTCTTGTAATTCCGCGCGATAACGGCTATAATAGACAGGAATATCGAAAAATTTACAAGAGGAAGGAGAAAGTAACATGAACAGTACAAATGAGTTCAAACCTTATGTTCCAGCAGACAAGATTACCCCGGAAATCACCGTTACCTCAGTTGTAATGGGTATTATCCTTGCTGTTGTGTTCGGTGCGGCGAATGCCTACTTAGGACTTCGCGTTGGCATGACTGTTTCTGCCTCTATTCCGGCAGCAGTTCTTGCTATGGGAGTGATCCGCGTGATCATGAAGAAGAATTCCATTCTGGAAAGCAACATTGTTCAGACAATCGGCTCTGCCGGAGAATCCTTGGCAGCCGGCGCTATTTTCACAATGCCTGCCCTGTTTTTATGGGCAAAAGACGGCCTGACAGAGATGCCCAGCATCCTGGAAATTACCCTTATTGCCCTCTGCGGCGGTATTCTCGGCATCTTATTTATGGTTCCTCTTCGCAACGCATTAATTGTGAAAGAACACGCCACATTACTCTATCCCGAAGGGACTGCCTGTGCAGACGTCCTTCTTGCCGGCGAAGAGGGCGGATCAAATGCCTCCACGGTGTTCTCCGGTATGGGGCTTGCGGCAATTTATAAGTTTATCGTCGACGGGCTGAAAGTAATACCGGCAGATATTTCCGTGGCATTTAAATCTTTCAAAGGAGAGCTTGGAGTTGAAGTCTATCCCGCGCTTCTTGGCGTAGGATACATCGTAGGGCCTAAAATCGCTTCCTATATGTTTGCAGGGTCTCTTTTCGGATGGATGGTGATTATCCCGCTTATCTGCCTGTTTGGAGCGAATATTTCCCTCTATCCTGCCGACGCCGGAGTAACGATCGCCCAGTTATATGAAACGGGCGGAGCGGCAGCGATCTGGACGAATTATGTGAAATATATAGGTGCAGGCGCAATCGCTACAGGCGGCGCGATCTCTCTCATTAAGTCATTTCCGCTGATTATTACAACTTTCCGCGATTCCATGAAAGGAATGAAAAACGGAAGGGATAACAGTACCGAACGTACTGCGCTTGATCTTCCTATGAACATGATTCTTATCGGTATTGCAGCCATGATCATCATTATCTGGCTTGTTCCTGCCGTCCCGGTAAATCTGCTCGGCGCAATCGTGATCGTTATATTTGGATTTTTCTTTGCGACAGTATCTTCCCGCATGGTAGGTCTTATCGGAAGTTCCAATAACCCTGTCTCCGGCATGGCAATCGCAACTCTCCTCGTTGCTACCTTCGCTATTAAGGCTTCTGGAAATACAGGAATTTCAGGAATGGTTGCCGCCATCGCTGTCGGATCTGTGATCTGTATCATCGCGGCCATCGCAGGAGATACCTCTCAGGATCTGAAAACAGGATATCTTTTGGGCGCTACACCGAAAAAACAGCAGATCGGCGAGATCATCGGCGTTGTTGCATCAGCTCTTGCTATCGGCGGAGTCCTTTACCTTCTGAACGCCGCATGGGGATATGGCGGAGCAGAAGTCCCGGCGCCTCAGGCTACGCTTATGAAGATGATCGTAGAAGGAATTATGGGCGGAAACCTCCCGTGGAATCTTGTGTTTATCGGCGTTTGCATAGGGATTGCTCTTGAGATTTTAAGAATTCCGGTCATGCCGTTTGCACTCGGATTATATCTTCCGATTTACTTAAATGCAGCTATTATGTGCGGCGGCGTTGTTCGTTTGCTCATGGACAGCCGGAAAAAGACCGACGCGAAGGTGAAAGAGCGTCAGAAAACAGACGGAACACTGTTCTGTGCCGGAATGATTGCCGGAGAGGGAATTGTCGGAATCCTGCTTGCGATTTTGACGGTATTTGGAATTAATATGAGCCTGGCGGACAAACTAAGCCTGGGCAATATCGGCGGACTTATCCTTCTGGCAGTTATGATTCTGTCTCTGCTCAAATTCTCTCTGTGGAAGAAGAGTAAAAATTAATGAGAAAAAAAAAGAAAAAACAATATAACTATCTTGAATTCATACCTGAAAAATCACCTCTGCTTAAGTGGTATGCAGATGAAAAAGAACTGGTCATACTGGAAACTGAGAATACGGGAGTTTTCAATACCATTGCGCAGAGACTCTTTAAAAAGCCGCGTTTTACGAAAATCCATCTGGATGAGCAGGGAAGTTTCCTGTGGCCGCTTATTGACGGAAAGCATACGGTTATGGAACTGGCATCTTTACAAAAAGAGCAATTCGGCGAGAAATCCGAACCTCTGTATCCGAGAATTGTAAAATATTTCCAGATCATGGAACGCTGCCGTTTGATCAGCTTTACGAATAAGACAGAAAACTAAAAATAAACTTTCCCGGCGTCAAAACCGGGAAAGTTTTTGAAAATTTATCGTGGAATCTACCGGTTTTCCTTTTATCTGCCTGAAGATTCCGAGAGATGACTGATACCATAAGGAGGTTTCTATGGTTGCAAGACAGAAAATAATGATTGTGGATGACGACAATAATATTGCAGAGCTGATTTCCCTGTATCTGACAAAGGAATGCTTTGATACCCGCATCGTAAACGACGGAGAGGCGGCCCTGCGCGAATTCGTCTCCTTTTCTCCAAACCTGATTCTGCTGGATCTGATGCTTCCGGGCATTGATGGTTATCAGGTATGCCGTGAAATCCGGCAGCGTTCCTCAGTTCCGATCATCATGCTCTCTGCAAAAGGAGAAATTTTTGATAAGGTTCTGGGGCTGGAGCTGGGCGCAGATGATTATATGATCAAACCCTTCGACTCCAAAGAACTGGTCGCGCGGGTCAAAGCGGTCCTCCGGCGTTTCCAGCCGGATAAGTCCTCCCTCGGAGGCCAGACCGGAAAAATCGTAGAATATCCGGATCTGATCGTCAACCAGACAAACTACTCCGTTCTCTATAAAGGAGAGACGATCGACATGCCCCCGAAGGAAATGGAGCTTCTGTATTTTCTGGCTTCCTCACCGAATCAGGTCTTTACCAGGGAACAGCTTCTCGACCATATCTGGGGCTACGAATATATTGGCGATACCCGGACGGTAGACGTACATATCAAACGTCTCCGTGAAAAAATCAAGGACAATGACTACTGGGCTTTGTCTACGGTCTGGGGAATCGGTTATAAATTTGAGGTAAAAAGCCGATGAAAAAAAAGCTCTGTCTCAAGTTTATCCTTGCCTGGCTGTGCTTTGGAATTCTCAGTTTCGTAGCGGTATCCACCCTGATTTCCTCCCTGACGAAAAACCATCTGATAAAGTCCAATACAGAAGCTATGTACCGGGAGGCAAACGCCGTCTCTTCCGGCAGGCTGGCGCAGTCCTACCGGGAAGATTCCTCTTCCCTTCAGGATATCTATGACAATCTGAAAGCGCTGGCCTCCTATCATTCCGTGGAAATCTGGCTGATGAACACAAAGGGAGAAATCCTTTTAAACACTTCAAAGGAATATAGCCCAGAGCCGACCGGGCAGATTCGGGATTTCGATACCACCCGCCTGGCAGGAAATTATTACCAGCAGGGAGACTTTTTCGGATATTTTGACTCCGACATGCTCAGTGTCGTTTCCCCTATTATCTCCAATTACCGTGCAAAGGGATATATCGCCATCCACTGCGACGTAGAACAGTTTACCGCGGAGAAGGATGCTTTTTTGAATATCAATTATATTACCCTTATCATCCTGCTCCTTCTCTCGCTGATTCTTCTTCTGGTATTTATGTTTTCCGTATACTTCCCCCTCAAACGGATCATCCACGGGGCAAACGAGTTTGCCGGAGGAAATCTGAACTATAAAGTTCCCGTAGAAACCAGAGACGAAATGGGCTATCTGGCGGCGTCCATGAATTATATGGCGGGCGAGATCCGCAGCTCCGGAGAATACCAGAGGAAATTTATCTCCAATATTTCCCATGACTTCCGTTCCCCCCTTACCTCCATCAAGGGATACCTGGAAGCCATGCTGGACGGGACAATTCCCGTAGAGATGCAGGAAAAATACCTGAATATCGTTCTCTCGGAGACCGAGCGGCTGAATAAACTGACCAGCGGCCTTCTAACTTTAAATAACTATGACGATAAAAAGACTTATCTGGAAATCACAAACTTTGACATCAATTCTGTGATTCGGAACACCGCCGCAGCCTTTGAGGGAATCTGCGAGAAAAAGCTGGTCCGCATCGAACTGATCTTTGACGCCAAAGCACTGATGGTAACTGCCGACATGGGGAAAATCCAGCAGGTTCTGTATAACCTGATCGATAATGCGATCAAGTTCAGCCATCCGGAGTCCGCCATCTACATCGAAACCACCGAAAAGCATGAAAAAGTATTCGTTTCCGTAAAGGATACCGGAGAAGGCATCCCAAAGGACAGCCTGAAGAAAATCTGGAAACGTTTTTATAAAACCGACCCTTCCCGTGGCAAAGACAAAAAAGGAACCGGCCTCGGCCTCTCCATCACGAAAGAAATCATCCAGGCACACAATGAAAATATCCATGTGGTGAGCACCGAGGGCGTCGGCTCGGAATTTACTTTTTCCCTGAAACGGGCGAAAGAAAAGCCATAACCACATGAATAAGAAGCGCCTATGTGTTTTTCACAAGTCCCTCCACGGAGAGCACCCGCAGGCTGGCAAAGCCCCAGCCTGCCTTGCTGGTCACGTAAATGCCGACCCTGTTGTTTGCAAAGTCGTTCCGAGTAGTGATTGGCCTTCGGTTTGTGTTGCAGCTTTTCACTGTATAGATCGCGCCCATACTGGGCGCACGACAAAAGCACCCCGCATTTCCACGGGGTGTTCTTGAACGATTCTTTCCATTGTATACTTTATTCTATATCTGTCGTAAAATTTAATGACAATACAAATTATTTCCCGACACCCCCCCAAAAAATTAATTGACGCAGGAATATTTTTATTTAACAATCAATTTTTCTTATTTATTCTAATAAGTTTCCACTTATACTTCTAATTTCGGCAAATTATTTAAGCTTACCGTCTCCAGCATCTGTAGCTGTTGTACCGCCAACTTCCGTAACAATTCCATCCGCTCTTTCTGCTTCTTCCCCTGATTAATCAGAACCGCATTATAGCTTTCCAGATTCGCAAGCAGCAGTAATTGATTCAAAGTTGCTACATGTCGCATATTTCTTTTCACTGTTGGATTTTCATCTTTCCATTGCTTCGCCGTCTTTCCAAATAAAACAACATTCAACATATCTGCCTCGTTAGCATAGGTATATGCCACCTGTGCGGGCGTTAATTCCGGCGGAATCAGATTTTCTTTCATTGCATCTGTATGTATCCTGTAATTCAACTTAAAAATCTCTCTATTCAAATTCCAATTCAGAGATAACCGACTATTCTCATCTGTCTTTCATCTTCTGTAATCCTTCATAATATATAACTGAAACTCTTGAGAAATCCAAGTTGCGAAAGACATGGCAATATCGCTATGAGCATATGTTCCGCCATAACGTCCTGCTTTTGAAACACTACCAATGGCATTCATCTGTGTAATCCACTTTGTTGGTATCATAACAAAACGCTTTAATCCCGCTTCATTTTTAACCGCGTTGAATTGCACACGGTTAAACTCATCTTATCCGCTTTCCCTTTAAGGAATTTCTGCTGCGTAACTATCTTCATCTTCCCACATTTTCCGATATGCTTCAACATAAAACTTAATGCAGCTAGGATATACATACAAATATCTTCTACACACCATTTTATACAATTTCAGCATTTTTTCATCACAAGCAAAATCCAGCAAACAATTAATTTAATGTAGTAATTTGTCTTCTAAAACGATTCTATTTCACACATCTTCAGCCAATGGTAAATAAACCTCATAGGCATTTTGATGTATTTCAACTATCTGCTCTGCAATAGATGAAATGCAATAAACAGTTTAAATACAGTCACTATGTGGCTTTCATCTACTTTCACTATGTAACGATGAATAATGCAAGCAGACCGCTGGAGCCAAACTTCCTGCATCGGCAAAAATATACTGTGCAATCATAAAACTGTTTGATATTTTTGCCGATGCTATGGTATACTATAAATAAATTTTTGTAGTTTTTTGATTTATGACGGAGGATAGCAGATGCGATACCTTTCAGTTACTGAAATAGCAAAAAAGTGGGATGTGTCGGAACGCAGCGTTAGAAATTACTGCGCCCAGGGACGTGTGAATGGCGCATTCCTTACCGGAAAGACCTGGAATATTCCAGAAAACGCAGAAAAGCCGGAGCGTACCAACAAGAGAAAAGAGGAACCTGTTACTCTGTTGGATATTCTGAAAGAGCAGAAAGCAAGCAAATATTCCGGCGGTATTTACCATAAGACGCAGATTGATTTGACATACAACTCAAACCACATCGAAGGCAGCCGTCTGACTCACGATCAGACCAGATATATTTTTGAAACCAATACTATCAGCGTGGAAAATGAATTTCTCAATGTTGACGATGTGATTGAAACAGCAAACCATTTTCGCTGTATTGACATGATTATTGAGAACGCAAAAACGGCATTAACTGAGAAGTTCATTAAGGAACTTCATCTAATCCTGAAGAATGGCACAAGTGATTCCAGGAAAGATTGGTTTGCTGTTGGTGACTACAAGAAACTTCCAAACGAGGTGGGAGGCATGGATACCGCTCTTCCGGAAGAAGTTGCCGATAAGATGAAAGCATTGCTGACAGAATACAATGTCAAGGAAGAAAAGACCTTTGAAGATATTCTGGATTTCCATGTGAAGTTTGAGCGAATTCATCCATTCCAAGATGGGAATGGTCGTGTAGGCAGACTGATTATGTTCAAGGAGTGCCTGAAATATAATATTGTTCCGTTTATCATTGAGGACAATCTGAAGATGTTCTATTATCGAGGATTGAAAGAATGGAACAATGAAAAAGGCTATCTGACGGATACCTGTTTGACCGCACAGGACAAATATAAAGCATATTTGGATTATTTTAGGATTGTATATTAAGTAAGCCAATTTCCAAAGTGTCAAATTGGCACTTTGGAAACACATATTTTCCCTCCTCTATTCGTATGACTGCACGGCATTCTCCCCAGTATCCAGATATGCCATATCCGGATTATAAAAGAAGAACTCCCTCAGGGCTTTATGATAGTTCGGGTCAGCGCCGCCACGCTCCATGATCTTTTTCTGCCATTCCTCCCAGCTCTTTGTGTAATAGTGGTCGATCACGAACAAATCCTGATTACTCTTCTCATTCTTAAAAAGCAGGTGCCTGGACTCGTCATAGTAGGCATAGTGCATCAGGAAGGAATCAATTCTGTTTACCTGAATGAAATTCTTCCAATAGACCCCTTCCCGCACATCCGTCTGTCTCGTGAAACGCTCCCTGACAGGCTTATCTTCGTATATTTCCTGCCCGTTGGCGTCATACTCCGCCTCATATCCCCAGACCTCCGTATAATCCTCATAAGAGCGAAGGAAGGTATTCACATCCGTGGTCTGCCCGTCCGTAAACCGCAGGAATTCATCCGAGTCAATAAAAAGCCCCCAGCGGGCGTCTTTCTTATAGTTTGAAAGGAAATGGTTGTAAGCGTCCTGCTGGATGTGAGTATGATGGCCTGTCCAGTCAATGACGGTGATTTTCCGCTGCATTTCCGCTGCATACAGATCTACAATCTCCTGTGCATGGTCTTTTTCCCCATTGTCGTAGATATACACATGCTCAAAGCCAAGTGCAAGATGCCAGTCCAGCCATTCTTTTAAGTAACGGTTTTCGTCCTTAATCAGAAGGATAACAGCGCTGTAAAATTTGCACTCCAGAAGCGCATCCCGCTCACGGTTCCGTGACAGGTAATATTCCCGGATGTCCTTCCGGCGCCCTTCCTTCAGTGCTTCCCGCCTGTCCGTAAGGCTCTGTACTTTCTCCCGGACACTTTCTATTTTCTTGATGGCTGCTGTCAGGGTGTTTCCTTTTATCAGATAATCCAGAAGTCTGCTTTCTGAATCTGTCTGCTGGTTTTCCCGGATCTCATTTTCCAGGGCGGCCATTTCCGCATAATACTCTTCCGTCTTTTCCTTGTGTATGACTTTCCCGTCCTCCCAGTAAGCATTTTCTATTTTCATCCCGGCGAGTTCTCTTTCTTCCACCAGGATATCTTCTTTGTAAAGGCAGGTATTACTCCGAACCTTCGTATAACCGAGTATTTTCCCGGTCAGATCGTCTATAATCAGCTTAATCATCCTTATCCTCCTATTCCGCCAGTACTGCACTGATGCTTGTAATGAAAAAATGTCCGGACTCATTCAGCACGGTACACACGGCATAACGGCTGTCTGGAACTTTCTTCACGTGGATATCTATCCGAATTAAAGAATAAGCGCCACTGCTTTCTGTCACGAATTTTTCTTCATGAAGGATATACCGGCTGAAATTTCCATAGTTATATGGAAAATATGTGCTGTCCGGGGCAAGACCGAAATCCTCGGCAGTCCCAAAGCACATCCCGGCCATAAGCAGTGGAAAGGTTGAAAAATCGTCCTTCGGGCAGTATCCGTTGACCGTCAAAATGAGTTCCTTCCCATCATTAAAAAAGCAGTCCTTTGGGATTGAAAAGTCTACTCTGTAAGGTGCGTTCGCAGAACTATCCCAACCGCCGTCCAAAAGCCCACTCCACAGAATCTTCATGTGTTTATCCGCCGTGCCTTTTTGGGAATCTGCGTAAGTTTTCATATAGCTCCAGACCCTCTGCAGGCCGACTTCATCCAAATACTTTGCCATATTTCCACCCCTTTACACACAGATACTGTCAATGTCCGCATTCGTCATCACTTCCACAGAAAACATCCCGCCAAGCGAATCCCACTTTTCGCCGTCCCAGGCGACATTTGTCCCCGCCGCCCCGTAGGTGGACGCCGCTTCAATGTTGTAGACGTCGCCTTTTTCCTGACCGCTGGACGGCAGGTCTGACGCAGCGGATACTGAGCCTTTGTATTTATAGATGCCTGTGATATCAGATTTCAGAGCGTATTCAGATGCCGACTGAAAGGCATCGAGCTTCATCTTATCTGCCCCTGTCATAAGCCCGACATTTCCCCCACTTGCTGCCGGAATACTTGCAGTTATTATCCTGCTGCCCATCGTAAAATGCAGCGCCCCGCTTGTATATGTTTCTGCTGCATAATACATGTTAATTTCTTCCCATTCCCCGTTTCCGCAAAGCACTTTTCCCTGCTCCCCTTTTGCCGGCGGTGGAACCAGTCCAGGTGCCCCTGCCTCTCCTTCCTTCGCCCCAGTGAAATAATTGTAAGTCGTATCCTGCGCCGGAATGCCGAGCCCCGTAATGTCTGACTTGGATACCGCTGATGCGCCGCTCACGTGTCCGGAACTGTCCACCGCTATTTTGTACAGACCTGAACTTTTCGCCGCGCCGGACGGATGCACGTATTTGTTTGCACCCGCTTCGATACCTGCCAGCTTATTTTTTTCCGCTGTCGTATAGTCATTCGTACTCAGTCCTTTTCCTGTCTCCTTTGGCACGAACTTTGATTTGATCTTCTCCCAGAAATGAGATACTCCGTTACTGTCTAAATATGTATTTGCCATTCTTTTTTCCTCCTATTTGCATATATCATCTATTTCCAGATTTGTAATCGCCCCTGTTGCATAAACTTCCAGTCCAGCGATTTGTTCCGCTTTTATTCCTTCCATTTTCCCCGTGAGCACCATTTTTCCATTGGTAACACTTGACACGGCATCCGCAGCGGCGAGAAGCTTTTTCTGCATGTCGGAAAAGCTGGTACTGCGGTTTGCGAGCTGCACCGTGTTCTTCTCCGGGTGGTCGGGATAGCGTGTGATACTGACGATCCGCTCCCTGGCCTTCACTTCCAGATCCGGCTCGATAATGTCTGCTTCATCCCCCAGGCTGAAACGGAAGTCCTCATATCCGTCCTGGATGTTCGCTACGTCCAGCACCTGCGCCGTATAAGTGGTCTTTGGGACGGACAGCTCTTCGAGCTTCTTCTTCGCCGCCCGTTTCAGCCCTTCGGCATCCGTATAATTGGTATCCTCCCAGATGATTCCCTGGATGATACCGGAATACTTCGTGTTATCCAGATAATCCTTATTTCCGTTCACCGCGCCAATCCGCAGGCTGTCCTTCCCGATCGGATAGATGCGTGCGTGTCCGTCTTGACCTCCAGAGCTTTCAGGTTAAAGCCCTTTATAAAACGCGCCCGGCTGTCCCGGTTTCCGACCCTGCTATACAAGTGCACAGTCTTTGATGCGGTGAGGAAATCCATCTCTACCCAGAAGATTTCTGCAATCCTTTCCAGTATCTTCATACTGTCCGTATTGTTTTCCGTGATGTTCCGGGTCTCCAGGTTGTCCGCAGAAAGATTCCTGTATATCCATCCAGTTCCTTCCAGAGCTGCCTGTACGCACTGTCCCAGCGTCATCCCCGATGCGGTGAAATTCTCAATGCAATGCCCGGACAGTGTATCCGTATCCTGCGCGGCTACGACGGAGCCGTACCAGCCCTTGACAGGGGCTTCTTTTACGCGGTAACGCTCCCCTTCGTATGTGATTACTTCCTCGCAGTAAATACGTCCGTCCTCCAGCGGGTAGGTGAAGCTGATCTGCTTTTTAATGATCCCGTTATCCAGCTTCTCTTCCACTTTGAAGTCTTTTCGCTGGAGCACGAAGCGTTTGAAAGTGATTCCTTTCTGATCGTAAATTTTCATAGCGAGCCTCCTAAAGATAAACGGGTGTTAATCCCAGAACAATATAGATTTCCTGTGGCCTGTATATCGTACCAATATTTAGTCTTTGGATTTCGACCCTGATTTTCTGCCCGGGAAAACCCACCTTTAACTGTGACGGCATATCACATGTAAGGAGACCCCAATCCCCTCCTACGTTTGCCATCCGTTTTTTTATTTTTCCAGTTTTCCCTTCGATTTCTATATGCGATATCCCTTTCCCGATATAGCTCCCGTCCGGCTCCATGTCTTCCCGGACGCGGATTATCAGGTCTCCGATATCTTTTCCCACAGAATTCCTGCAAAGCCCTGATATACGGATATCTGCGTGCATGGCGTACCTTTTCCCTTCCACTTCTGGCGCTACGCCTGCTGCCAACGCATCGCTGCACGTCTCTGTCTGGGTGACAGCCAAATTCACAAACACCGGAACTGTTGGCATCTGCGTTTGGTGTCTGGAATAATTCACTTTCATATCCTTCACATAAGACTCATATGTGACTGCCTGTCCTCCGTTTCCATTCAGAATCAGTTTTTCAGTTTCCAATGTCATCTCATCCCCATATTCATACCCTGTACAGGCCAGGGTCAGGGTATGCCATCCGCCCTGGCAGGGACCATATTCCGTATGGTCTGCCTTTGTGAGCGTCAATTTGAAAAAACGCTGCCTCCCTGTATCGTAAAACCCTCCCAGCTCAACGGTCGCAACCTCCGAAAATAATTGCAGAACCCGGCTTACGTTTTCCCATATTTCTTTTCTGTTCTTTCCGTAAACATTCAGTTTCAGCGTATATTCCTTCAGCCCGAATCCCGGATTCATCATGACGGGTATGGACGCACCGTCCAATATTTCCGTCGCATTTGTCACTGTCCGTGCCGCTGGCGTAATACTCCAGAATTTTGCATTGCACGTTGAAATATTTACGCCATTCACAAACATTACTGTAGACATCTATATCCTCTCCTTTCCTGCTGTGTCCTTGTATCCTTTTATTTTCTTCCTGTTAAAATACTTCCTGTCTATCATAAAGCGCCTGTTCGTACTCATCAGAAGCGCATTGCCTGTCTCGCCAGCTCGTCTCCCATCGCCGGGGCGACCGCACCGACAAACTCCCCGGTATCCAGCACCACTTTCATGTACCGAATTTCCTGACCTATTGCTTTCATTTCCGCCATAACTCCGTCAAGCATTTCCGCCACACCAGAATTGTTCACGGTTACATTTGCCTGTCCCCCCACGTTTTCAGATGCCAGATGGTTCAGCGCCGCGATCCCGGCTCCTCCGTTTATGCGCTGCATCTCACCTGTCAAAGTCATCTGCTGCTCCCCAAGCTTCCCTTTCGCCTGTTCCAGCATCGTTCCTACCATATATGTACCGGCTCTTGCAGCCGTCTGTGTGTTTTCCTCAATTCCTTCCGCCACGCCTGCCGGAATCTGCACGCCGATAGTTCTCCGGAATCTTCTGGAAGGAGAATTGATCTCCGCGCTCTTTTTGATTTCTTCCTCAATCTTAGCAACCAGATCCTCCGCTCCCAGACGGATAGACAGATGACTGTCCATCCCCTTCAAAATACCGGAAATCATCTGGTTTCCCACAGTATTTTCCTTTTTAATCAGTTTGCCAGCTTCTTCCTGAAACGCTTCCGCTATCTTCTTACCAGCATTTTTTGCCTCTTCCGTAATTCTGTCGCTTCTTAACTGAGAAATGAAGTTTACCGCCGTCTGTTCTCCGATTGCAGATGCCTTTTTTGCCAGCTTCTTCAGCGATTCATCTATCGGTTGCGAAAGTTCTTCTTCTGCCGCCTTGTACTCCTCATACCATCTCTTCTTTTCCTCCTCTGCCGCCTTCTCCAATTCGGCAATCCTTTTCTGCGTCTGGCTCTCCTGGCGTTCGACTTCTCTTCTGGCCTGCTCCTCCGCCAGCTTATCTAACTGCTCATACGTCTCATTTGCCTTTTTTAACTGCTCGTCCGTCATCCTGCCAAGCGAAAGAATCGTAGCCGCTCCACCCGGCCCCATCTCCCGCAGTTCTTCCAGAAAAGCTTCATTTAAAATCCCCTTTTTCTCCAGCTTTTCGAGTTCCGTCATCCACAGGGCATACCCTGCCGCCTGAGACTGCATATTCGCCAGAAGTACTTCCGGCGCATCCGCCTCGCTATGAAACGCATCAAACAAGCCAAAGGCAGAACGAATAGCGGATTTCCTGTTCTGAATGGCGGAATCATATTCCTCCTGCCTTTCCTTCTCAAGCTGCTCATTTATCTCCTGGCATTTTTGCAGATAATCGTCCTTCAGGTCTTTCCGCTTCTCATTGTAGGTCTTTAAAGCCTCCAGGTAATTTTTATCTGCTTTCAGACGTTCTTCTGTTCCTTTTTTATATTGAGAGCTTACAGTTTCCCAATACTCTACTTCCGCTTTGGCAGAGACATCTCTTACCTTCTTATATTCCTCCAGTGCGTCTCCGGAAGCTCCGTATTTTTGGTCTTCTTCCCTTTTTTTCTTTCGCTGCTCACTCACCAGCTTCTTTATGTTCTTTTCATATCCTTCTATCTTGCTTCCCTTTGCCTTTTTCAGCAGCGCTTTCCAGACGACGTTAGCCTCTGCATAGCTTCCCGCATTCTCCTCAATAAATTTTTCCGTCCTTTCCGCGACCTGTTCCGCCAGCTCTTTTCCATCCTTATCTCCGTTCCCCTTCTGGACGCCAAATGCCAGTCCGGATTTTATCTTTTTCTTCACGGTTTGACGGAACTTCTTTGATACTTTTGAAGTATTCAGATTCGGCGTATTTGAAAAAAGAGGGATTTCGCCACTTTGTTTTGCCAGGCTTGAACCGGGCATATCCCCATTTAAAGAGAAAGGGATGGTGTCGTCCTGCTTTGCCTGATTCAGGCTTGGCGTAATCGTCTTTGCAGTCGGTTTTGTTCCTCCAGTCTGCGAAGGTTTCGACGAAGTATTTTTCTTGCCCAAATTATTGACTTCATTTTCCAGCCTCTGTCTGATTTCCCTAATTTTACTATATACCAGTTCAGAGCCTTCATTGAGTCCGCTCGCAAATTTAGACATCATATTATAACCTGCATTTTTAAAGGAATCCTTGTAGGCATTCATAACCTCTACCGCTTTTTTTGCAATGCCTGCCGCTTCCTGAGATACCTTCGCTGATGAATCTTCCGCTCCCTGCGCTGCGCCGTCCCCAATGACTTCTCCACTTTTACAGGAGCTTTCTCTTAACTCTGCTCTTCCTTCCTCCTGTGCCCCCGTCAAAAGTCCCATTAACTGGTTCATTGCCTGTATTGCCGCGTCGCCGCCTTGTACGATTCCTTCCCTTATCCCTTCAGGAATCGGAATACCCGCTTTCTGAGCTATGCCAGAAAGATAAATAAACTGTGCCTCAATGCTTCCCTGCATCTGCCCGATGGCATCTTCTATCGTAATCTCCCCATTTGCCAGAGCCTCTGCCAGACCTTCCGGAATCTGTGCGCCACATTCTCTAAGCGTCTCCACCGTAGCATGAAAAGATTCCTCCAGTCCCTCCGATATGCCAAGTCCTTTTTCCGACGCTTTTTCTTTCGCCTCATCCAGAGAAGTCATCAGATTCTCAAAATCAAGCGCACTGGCTTCTGAAATTTCACCCAGCGCCGACTGAATAATAAAAGAAACATCCGCTATATTTTCCGCAGCCGACTCTTTGATATCAAGAAGCTCTGAATAACGCTCTGCAATCTGTTTTAACTGTTCCCCGCCGTCGCCTTTATCCGGGTCCAGAGAGTTTACCATTTCCTGAACAATATTTGCCGCATCCGGGCCGAGCTCCACCAGATGATTATATAGCTCTGCCGATATATTCTCTCCAACCTGTCCTGCAAGCTGCGCCATATTGTCTCTCCAGTTTGTCAATCCTGTAAGCTGAGAGTCCAGATTCTCCTTGATCTTGTCAAGCCCTATCGTTTCCCCTCCGTCAAATTCATCAAACAGGCTGATCTTCTGCTCCATGCTCTGCTCGATGGAGCCTCGGATTTCCTCGTATTTTTCTTTCAGGGACTGGAGGGCTTTTTTCTGGGCTTCCGTGGACGCTTCCACGGAAGCCTTGTTTTCTTCCGTAGCGCTTGTATTATCCTGTAGTAGACCCGTATTATCCTTGGTGGCTTCATTATTAGTCTGAAGTGCATCCGTATTAATTCCCAGAGCAATCGCCTGTTCTTCTATCTCCTCTTCTGACAGACCCATCAGTCTCATACTTTCAATCATCCCGGCGGCGGATTCATCCATCATAGTTTGAGCGTCTTTCTGAGCGTTTGTCGCATCCTCAATCACTTTTTCTGATTCTGCTATTACTGAATTATAATCTATCGTATCAACAATAGCTCTCTCCATCGCATCACAGCCATTCACCATCTCATCCACCGTGACGCCATGTCTGTTTGCAATCTCTTCCTGTACCTTCCCCCACTCCTCTGCTGTCATCGTTGACGCATCTGCACGAGTGTTATATTCGCCCATTAGTTCTGTATAGGCAGCCAAAGATTTTTCCGCCCGTGTCATTATGTCTCCCGCGTTTTTCTGCGCAGCATTCCTCTTCGCCGTGGCTTCCCCCTGCATCATCAGCGCCTCTCCCTGCTGACGGTACAGTTCTGTCATCCGTTCTTCCATCATTGACGCGATAGCCTTTTTCTTCATCGAAGCTATACATTCGTCGGTTGCAGCCTTACTGTTCTTCATAATTCCCGTCTGCTCATCCATATGAAGGTTTAATTCCGGTATGGCGCTGTTTAATTCATTGACAAGATACTGCATCTCCTTTTTTACCGCCAATTCTTCTTTTGTATTCAGCGTCCCGGCTACCAACTGATCATTCAACTTATATAATCGGTCTGACATTGCATCGTATGCCAGGTACTGCGATACCGTACTCCTTGTTTCCTCCTCCATAGCTGCTTTGGATTCCTGAACATTGTTTTTCAGATTTTTCGCCTCTTTGGAGAGGTTTTTCATTTCATTATAAGCTTTTTGGCTCTCCGTTTCTGCTTCTCCTGCGGAAAACGCGAATGCGGTAAGGCCTGCAACTGCTAAACCCGCTACGGTTGCTACGACTCCCAAAGTCCCTGCTGACGTCACCAAATTAAAAGCCTTCATTGCCAGTGTCGCGCCTTCTAATCCATTAACAAAATTTCCAATCCATGTTGCAAGTTTACCCAATTGGAGTATCGCAATCGCTGTTCCGACACCAGCTACCGACGCTTCTACTGCTACCAGGTTATCTGATAAAAACTCAAGACCTCCCGATAATGCCGGAAGGATTTTCTGCATATGCTCTCCGAGCTGTACCTGAATCGTACGTCCAATCTGTGAAATCTGACTTCCCAAATCATCGTACCGCACCTCTTTCAGCTCATTCATGGTACTCATCACACCACTATAAGAATCATTTACGTCATTTAGTGACGTAAGGATCTTCAAAGCATCTTCTTCCCCTGCGCTGCCCCAGATACTGCCCGCCAGTGTCAGCGCTTTCTGCTGATTCTCCGCAGAAGATAAGTCGTTAATCACTCCCTGAAATACTTCCGCCGCTGTGGTCTCTCCAGCTTGCATTTGTCCGAAAAGCTTCTGCGTTCCTTCTGAAAATCCGGATAAACTTTTCTCGACTCTTCCATCTGACAACGCACCCATAAACTCTTCCAGCAAATGATTCACTTCACTAAAATCATTTGCTCCTGCATTCAGCCCATTTTCCATAGCTGAAAACATTTCCTGGGCTAAAAAACCTGCATCTCCCCAAAGCTTTCCATATTCCGCAATACTGCTCAGTAAATCACCGGATTTATTCATGCCATTCTGCGCCCCTCTGGCAATCAAGCCAAAAGCTTCATCCGAATTTATGCCCATATCCGTCATCAGGACACTGGCGCTGCGCAGTGTCTCATTTACATCCATTTCAAAAGTATCTTTCAGGGCAAACGCGTTCTCCGTAACCTCCTGCATGGCATTTCCATCCAACTCCCCCATATGATAAACCACCTGTGAAACCGCCTGCGCCACCTCATCAAAGCTGCCGCCATAGTTATTCCGATAAACATCCTCCATGACCTTTTGATACTCTCTTAAAGCAGTCCCTGAAATACCTGTGCTGGCTTCGATACGGTTTGCACTCTGTTCCATCCCCTGGGCGGCTTCATAAGCACTGCTGGCAAGTTTCTTTGCTCCTTCTGACAGATCTGTTATTGCACGTGTTACAACTGAATTTCTGATTGAATTTACCCATTTCTCAGTCGTTTCCTTCGCCTTATTTGTTTCTTCCCCATACCGGTTAATACTCTTTGCACAATGATCTGTGGAGTTTTCTGCCTCCCGCATATATTTCTTATTGTTTGCAATTTCCTTGTTTGTGCGCACAATCTGCGCCTCTGCATCGCCAAGAGACTGTCTCAATTTCTCCGTCTGTTCTTTTGAAGACATCTGAGACTGTTCTGCTTCCTTAAGCGCCCTCGCAAGGATTTCCTGCTTAGCTGTCTGCTTTTCCAGTACCTCTTTCAACAGTTCATGCTTTTTCCGCAATGCCTCCAGCGTATTTTTCTGGCCCGAAAATACGTCTTCTAACTCCGCCATTTTCTTCTGAAGCTCTGACAATTTCCTGACCGTGTCAGAAATAGCATTTGCATACTCTATCGCATTCATAAATTTCTCCTTTCTTGCACAAAAAATAGAACTCCTATCTACAGAAGTTCTATTTTTTCATCTTCATTCTTTTATTTATTTTTTATCCTGTTACAAACTTTACCAATCATTTGTGGCTAGAATTATACATTTCACTTGTCATTATGGCCACATCGATCGCTTCCTGCTCTTCCTTCGTCAACGGTCTGCGATGTTTTTCTTTCTCCCATCTCTTTTCTGCATATTCCCTATGCCATTCCGGACGAAAAATTGCTATTAAAACATTTACCACTATTGGAACAATAATCCAGCAAAAAACAAGATACATACTACGCACTCTCCTTTCGCTCCATATTTTACATGGTTATTTGGATGTACTATCTATAAGGTTCTTTTATAATTTTATTATAGTATTTTGCTTTCCAAATCGTCAAGAAATATTTTATCACAACAGACTATTTTTCCTTCTGCCATGCAGGCACCCCACCAGTACGGGCAATTCTTTTCCATATCCCCTGCCCGCACGTGACAGACTTCCTTACTCATTATCCAGATATAAATCTTTTAGCCTTTTTTTCAACACAGCGCATTTAGCAACCTCCTGAAGAGCCATTTTATCCGTCTCTGTCAGCACATAATCAAAAAATTCCCCGTCTTTCGAAGAAAATCGAAGGGTCATCCCTTCCGTCATATCATCGGCAAGATAATCTACGTCATCATCGTACAATCTTTCTTCTTTATATTCCCTGACAGCTCCGCCACTGAGTACATCTCTTTCATAATCGTAACTCTTTCCCCCAAAATATATCCCCTCTTTATCAGAATCCCGTTTTAATTTTATATTATCGGTAAACAGCCAATCGTTTCGAACAAATCCCAGGCGAAGATAGTAACTTGACCCATCTAAATACGGATAGATATAATGAGAAGAATCTATTCCTGTATAACCTTCATAGCGTGTGTAATATGTATCTTCAAAAGAATCATATTCACTGATTAACCCCTTCCCCACCTCTCCATATTCAGAGAGTGCGTCACGCATTTTTACAGTGACATGATCTTCCTCAGGGTTATAATTCTCAATATACTCTGTGACGATCTCTGCTAACTTATCATACTTTAAATTTCTCGAACAATATTTCCAAATGTTAGCATTGCCAGCATATTCAAAAAACGGAGTGACAGGTTCAAAAGCGGCAGACTCAATCGAATTCTCATCAAATTCCATTTCCTGGGCAAATGTAATAGACGAAATTATTTCTCTCATTACAGGTTCATACAATATTGTTATATCATCTTTTTTCCCAAACACAATAGCATATAAATAATCGCCATATACTAAACTGTAATGATCAATATCCATACTTATGCTTTTACTTTCGTCCAACCAATGACTATGGATATATCTACAGGGACAATCTCCAATGTCTAAAGATTCCGTAGATAAGATTGTACATTTTTCCTCAGAAGCAACTCCGTTTTCGTACGAATCCAGCACTGACTTTACTGCTTCCGGAGATTCATGCTCCTCCTTGTCCGATAAATGCGTGGCTCTTATTTGCAAAAGTGCATGGTGTTCCCCTGAAACAACACCAGATTCCGGATAGAAAGAATATACCGTCCCACCTTTTTCAAATGCCCATTCCACAGGCACACGAAAAGAAATATCTTCCATTGCATAAGCAGCAGTTTCTCCGGATAAAATCTCTTCCCGTACTGGCGGCTCCGTCTCGGATTCGGTCTCAGTCTGAGTTTCTGATTCCATAACTTTCATCGTTTCGGTCACTTCTGTAATAACTTCCGTGCTGACCGTTGATTCCGGCTCCGCTGTACTGGCACAAGCTGCGAGTGAAACTGCTATAACACCAGTCATCCATAATACCATTAATTTCTTTTTCATAAGCTTTTCTCTCCTTTTCTTTGTAAGCTTGCAAGATTTTACAGCCCAAATTTTCTGACTTTACGCTTTCTTATGACAAAATTATAACATAGTCATATCAAAATTTCCAGCTTTTTCTTCCTTCTACCATGCAGGCGCCTCACCAGTACGGGCAGTTCTTTTCCATATCCCCTGCCCGCACGTGTCAGGTGTCTGCGAAACGCCTGATTCCTCATCCCTTCGGCAAATGATTCACCTTAGAAATATCATTCTATGCTGCCGCCGTGTCAGTAATACCCGCCTTCTGATTCAGCCATGCCACTGCTTCCGCTTCTGTGGCAAATTCCGCCTGCTCTTTCCACACGCCGTCA
>CAJKKX010000001.1 GCA_905200565.1 uncultured Lachnospiraceae bacterium | reverse complement strand
GGATCCGAAGCGTGCTACAGATCAGCCGTTCCTGATGCCAGTCGAGGACGTATTCACGATTACAGGCCGTGGTACTGTTGCAACTGGTAGAGTAGAGCGTGGTGTTCTGCATGTAAACGAGGAAGTTGAAATCGTTGGTATTAAAGAAGAAGTGAAAAAGACAACAGTAACCGGTATCGAGATGTTCCGTAAACTTCTTGATGAAGGCCAGGCTGGTGATAACATCGGCGCTCTGCTTCGTGGTATCAAGAGAGAGGAAATCGAAAGAGGACAGGTTCTTGTTAAACCGGGCACAATCAAATGCCATACAAAATTCACAGCTCAGGTATACGTTCTGACAAAAGACGAGGGTGGCCGTCATACACCGTTCTTCAACAACTATCGTCCGCAGTTCTACTTCAGAACAACTGACGTAACTGGCGTTATCGAGCTGCCGGCTGGCACAGAGATGTGTATGCCTGGTGATAACGTAGAGATGACGATTGAGCTGATTCACCCGATCGCTATGGAGCAGGGTCTTACATTCGCTATCCGTGAGGGTGGTAGAACAGTTGGTTCAGGTCGTGTTGCTACTATCATCGAGTAATTTACGCGAAAGCTTTGAGCTAAGCGCATAAAATAAGTCATAAAGAGTCGCTTCATGCTTGCGTGAAAGTGGCTCTTTTTGCGTGTTTACGGGCATTTAGCGAATGCCCGTGGCCGAGGAAATGCGAAGCATTTGCGAGGTGCGCTTAGCGTATTTATGGGGATTTCCTGAGAATAGGGAAGCCCTTTTTCAGTATGGACTTGCAGAAATGCTTAACACAAAAAAGCGAAAAAATACTGTGATACCTGTATATAAGGAAGTGTTTGGGTATCACAGTATCTTTTTGTGGTCAAATGGTAGGATACATGATATACTATAAAAAATCAAGGAAGGTAATTCGAATAAAAGCAATGCAGGCGCTAAGAATCGAGTTAGGTGGCAGTTTCATAAAAAATGAAAGAGGGGATTTTATTGAGTGCACTATCAGACATTGAAATGCTTTCTGTTCAGGGCATGGAAGTGTATGCAAAAAGACATGGTTTGACTGGTAGTGAAGTGATAGAATTATTTCACAAATATCAGGTGTTTGAGAAAATGCTGATTCAGCATGAATATTTACATCAAGTAGATTTTGAAGAAGTGATGGAGTATATTGGCAAGCTTGTTGAAACCGGATCGTCCGAATTGGTAGTTTATCATGGAAGCTGTTTTGAGTTTGAAGCAGTGGATTTGAAGAAATCGAATAATAGAAGAGACTTTGGAAAGGGTTTTTATACAACAGTATTAAAACGTCAGTCGGAAGAATGGGCATATCGGCTTGCCTTAAGGGAAAAAAAGAAGAAATATTTTGTATATGAGTTTTTATTTGAAGAAAGCGCAGCTTTGAAGGTAAAAAGATTTGACAGTTTAAATAAAGAATGGTTGGAGTTTATAAAGGAGAACCGAAGTTATGGCGGATTACAGCATTCATATGATGTTGTAATTGGCCCGGTAGCTGATGATAATACTATGGCAACAGTGCAGCTCTATATTTCCAATATCTTGACAGCAGAGGAAGCTATTCATCGATTGCGGTATAGTAAAGTGAATAATCAAGTGTCGTTTCATACAGGGAAAGCACTTCAATATCTGCGGTTAGTAAGGAGAGATGATTATGAGTGATGTTATTTATACGTTTAATGGACAGGATATTACGATGAATGTCTGTATTCAGATTAAAGCGGTAATCAAGTTGCTGCAGGAAAAGTTTGGAATAAGTTTTGAGGATGCTGCGTTACGCTTCTACAAATCAGAAACTTATAAAGTTTTACAAGATACCGAAAATGCGTTATGGGCAGAATCAGCAGAATATATTGCTGATCGGTATATGGAAGAATAGAAAAATTTTGGTATATGGCAACAAGATTGTCCAGGCTCGGTACAAATCCTGGAAATGGAGAGATATTATTCTATTTAAAATATAAAAGGGTAGAACAGGGGTGATATTGTTCTACCTTTTATTCATCTTCGCTTTCATCATCAATAGAATAGTTATTTAATTCGGGAAAATCAAGAAGTTCGCTTAATGTCATTCCGAAAACAGATGCTATTTTATGAAGTGTACGAACTTTGGGATTTTTACTTGTACCTCTAATTATATTGTCTATTGTTGATTGTTTCAAACCAGCTAACGTGTAAGGAGCAATCCGAATCCACGTATATCAGAGTGGCCAATGCCGGGGATTGATATGCCTAAAGCTCTTTCACGGGCTCTCCAGCTAAAATTCAATAAATTTGTGGTGATTTTTTTAAATTTACCTCTTGACAAAAGTCATTACATATCAGCCTTTCTGTTTTCTATTTCTTCGTATATAGTTCTTACTCCAGCCAATACCAGCGTCCGCCGGATGTTTCATTATCAAACTGCATGATTCCTGCTTTCGCTTCTGGACAATACAGAATTCCCATATCAAACGTTCCATATCTCGCCATAAATTCCAATAACAAGCTCATTTCTCCCATATATGTAGTAATTCCACAAAAACCTGTCATTAAATACCCCTTCTTATCTGCCATTTTTTTCTTCTCCCACTCCTCTGGCAGTTGTGGTCTTAAATGATAACATGACTCCATTTTTTCTGCCCGCTTCATATTCAACGCTTTTTTATTCTGCTGAATCAGATTTGCAAATCCGTTTCTTTTCTTTCCTGACAGCAGATATCTGCACCGTTCCCGATAGTCTTTCCTTATATAATTTGTTATGATTTCATCTTCTATTTTTTCATCTACAGCCTCTTTCAAAATCTCACTATCCTTTAGATAGAATTCTATTGAAACAGAATCTAATATATCCTCTGCTGTTTTGTATTGCTTCTTTTTATAACCTATATATTGCTTCTCTCTGTCATCCCATGAGAAACCGAAAGAAAAATATTCCTCCAGTCCAAATATCAAAAACGACTGATTGTCCCGTAACAATTGTAATACTTGTTCCTTTTCCACCATTTTTGTTCACACTCCTTTATTAGTCCTCCGTTCTAAAAGTTTCCATCTAACCCTTCTTGGCATTTTTTGATTTTTCGTAACCCCACGTTATCTATCCATATCGCTTTCACCCATTCCCGCAAAATCCTCATCTCTCCATTTTCTCTTCCATACCAATCATACACCGCCAAGTATATCTGATTTCTATCCCATTCGATGATTTTTCCACAATATTCCTGTTTTTCCACTTGCAGCATCATGAACTGTTCTTTTGTTTGTGCGTATCTCATCAGCCTGTTTGATAAAAATTTCCCCTTAAATAGAAAATCCGCTCCCTTCCGTTTCCATCCTTCAGACATTATTTTTTTCATTTTTGAAAGGTATCTGCTCTTTTCATAAACACAGGCCATACGACTTAGAGGAAAAACAGCAAGTCCATCATACTGCCCCTCGCTATTCATGTGCCTGATCATAAATTCTTTTTCTGTTACACACTCCAATTCTCCCACATAGCATGTCCTTAAATCCCCATCCAGATAAAACTGAAACAGCCAGTTCTTCCCTTCATACGCCTTCAATCTTTCAAAAAATCCTTCTTCTGATTTTTGCTGTATTTCCGGTATTCCGCCCTTCCACATGTTCTTTCGACTCCGCAGTTCCTGTGAATCTACCTCTACGGTATCAATGCAATCTCTCCTCAGCCATACTTCCCCGTTATCCTCTCCACAATATGTAAACTCAGTTAAGACCACCATTTCATCAGAAAATCCCTTCAGCCAGCCTGTATACATATATCCCTGACAACAGACGCCTACCGGCTCCATTTCTTTCAACGCATACCCGAAAAGCTCATCCATTAAATTCTCACCTTTTACCAAAGGTATCCTACTATATTTCTTTTCCTCCCATAACTGCCACCGCCGTTTCATCTCCCGGTCGCCTGTACAATAGCATACAATATCCTCTGTTTTCATCAAAAAATATCCATTTTCTCTTCCATCCCTGTTTACTCTTTTTAACAGGAGTTCTTCCTCTGTAACATTTAAAACTACTCCCGTATATCCGTCCTCTAAATCATCATATTCAAAGACTGTACAAAGCCCTTTTGTTTTTGCCACTTCTAATAACTGATCTTTTAAATTCATTTTCTCTCCTACAAGAATATAAAAATATTTGAAATCATATTATCCTTTTTATATATAATATATTTTACCCTAAGAGTACTGCAAATTTCGGTCGAACGATACGCTTGTTCCGAAACCATCAATATGGCCATTCCACTTTGTCGGCACTATATTTCTGTCATTCCCTAGCTATTACCTCTGTCTTGTAGATATCAGTCTTGATTTAGCCTGTCAAGGATTCGCTAGCGCTATGTTCACATGCCCTTGGCTGTCTAGATCAGACCTGAATGAAAGGTATCCAAGAGGCACTGTCTCCTTGTGTCCCGATGATTTCGTAATATCCGTACCATTTAAGCGGAATTTGCAGTACGGTCTATAATATCTCAGATTATATATCAGATCACTAAATCTTTACACTTTTTCAAATGCTTTAATGCTTTCCTCCATAATAGTAATGATCATGCTTATACGGCGCATTTCTAGTACGTCCTTTATGTTTTTTGACAAAGTCTTCACATACATCATAATTAGGATGATAATGATTTAATTTCCCTTCCCCCCCTTTATTCCATACAGGTTCTCTCCCTTTTCCAGCTCTCTTAGCCGCTTCATATGCTTCTTTTCTTGTCTTATAAGTTTTTCGTTTACCTATTGGATTTTTATTTCTTTCTTTTTTAATCTTTTGCTTTTCAGATTTCTGTTTACCGGATTGTTTCGATTGTTGCTCGCTGGATTGTTTACTGGATGCCCTTGATACCGAATTTGCGATTTTCTGCCCCACAATCCTCGCTGTTCTTGTAGAAACACCTCCTGTAAATACCGTTTCCGACACCACCGGATACCTGTAATTAATGACATAACTTGCAATCTGCCTGCCACAGTAGGTCATTCCTTTTATCGTTTGCCACAAGAGATACGGAATGATTACCGTCGCGCCAATCACAAAAAACAGAGTAACAGATATCGGTTCATGCCCGCTCGGATCAATATAATTCACCGGATTATTCGCACAATACGTATACAGATTCCACGTTCCATAATCCGTCATTTCCCCACGGTAAGTATCCTGGCTTAAGAACCTTCCATCCTGCGGATTATAATATCTCGCATTCAGATAATACAGCCCCGTGCCCTCATCGTAGATTCCGCCCGTATAGCAGATTTCATTTTCAAGGTTTTCATCCCCGCACACTGCCGTCTCTCCAAAGTCCGTGTAGCGGTAGGACAGCGTACAGCTCCCATCCGGTTTTAACAGGCTGGTGGTGCTTCCTTTCAGGTCTTTGTTGTACGTCAGGTATTCTCCTGCGCATCTTCCCGCATATCTGCCTGCGGCAATGACATTTCCTTCCAGCCCGTAAAGCTGGAAGCTGGTCTTATTCCCTTCAGCGTCCGTGGTCGCCAGGAGTGCATCGCCCTGATAATAGTATTTGGTCGTCTCCCCATTTTCCGTCTTTTGAATTCTCTGGCCGTTTCCGTTGTAGAGGTTTGTCTGGGTCAGGATAACTGTCCCATCCTCTTTTTTGACGGCCTGTGCCAGACGGTTCCCCACATCATAGCTGTAATCCGTGCTCTCTTTTGTGATACTGTCCGTCTCATTTTTCAGGTTGCCGTTGGCGTCATACACATAGTTCTTATCCGACTGTACCGTGCTTCCCTTCACCTTTTTGGAAGCTGTCATCTGATTCAGGCTGTTGTAGGTGTTTCTGGTGACTTCGTCGCCCTTCGTCTCCGTCAGGCGGTTCCCGTTCTTATCGTAAGTATAAGTCGTTCTGCTAAGAAGCGTCCCGCTAAAATCCCGGATTTCCGTAACGGTCAGTCTCCCAAGCGCATCGTACACATGGCTTCTGTTCTCCTGTACCTGGGCTCCTTCTGCTTCAAAATATCCCTGAAAAATTCTCTCTGTCAGGATATGGGAATTCTTATCGTAGGTATACTGATAAGACTCCCTGACCTGGGCGTCTGGCGTGCTGTTTCTGTATTCTATCCCCGTCACACGGTTCAGCCCGTCATACGCATAGCTCTTCCGGATATAGTTTTCCGTATCCCCTGCCGCAAAGTTCGGATAATCCCGGATTTCACTCACTTTTCCGTCCGGGGTATACAGATAGCTGCGCAGAAGGTTCTTTGCGCCGTCGTCCATTCCGGCATAAACTGCTTCTATCCAGCCCTTCTCATCATATTGATACTGTAAGGATACCACATGATTTTCTGCTTTGGGATAACGGATTTCTGTTAATCTTCCATCTTCATCATAAGAGAAACGGACTGCGGCTTCATTTTTCTTTTCCTCCGTCGGTACTTTGTCCCCATCACACTCGATGAATGCCGTCATCTGCTTCATGCCGTCATAATCATACTCCAGATAACGGTATCTTTTCTCCGTCCCTCCGTCAACTTCAAAGTCCTCCATCGTGTGCAACTGGTCAGAGGAGGTATAGGTATACTTCGTCACAAGGGTTCCTGTCCCGTCTGCCCGGAAATAAGAAACCTGAATCAGGCGGTTCCGCCCGTCATACTCATATTTCTTGTAGTCCCCGTTTGTGTACGTTTCCCGGAGGACATTTCCCTTCTGGTCATACTGATAGGAGGTCGACAGGGATGGAATTTTCCCATCTCCCAGGTCTGCGGTTTTTACGGTTCTTCCTTCTCCGTTTACGAAGTCCTTGCTGATATTTCCAAGTGCGTCTGTCGTAAGAGTGCTGACAGTTCCGTCCTTTTCAAGCACATCATAACCATACCGGGTGACGTTTGGCTGCCCCGTTCCATCCTCCAGAGAGACCTCTGTCAGCCTGGAAAGTACGTCATATGTGAATCTGGTCTGATGTCCTTCCCCGTCTGTCGCACTTAACTGATTTCCACGCTTGTCATAACTGCTGCTCTCCGTGATGGAATCCTGTGTGGTTTTCCACTGACCGCCACGGTACTCCGGATTTTGGATTGTCATACACGGATTCCCGGAGTTGTCATAAAGCGTGAGCGCCACCTGTTGTTTCCCGGTTCCATCTTTCGCACCTGTTTTCTGTACGACCGCCTCCCCATGTCTGTCATATTCAGTCTCTGTACAGAGCCCCGAGGCGATATTCTTGATATTCCACCCCATCACATTATAATAGCTTCTGGACTCCTGCCCTCCGGGGCTCGTGGACGTTACGACCTGTATGCGCTCCCTGCCGTCATCCTCACCCTGCCATTCATAGGTGTATTTGGTGCCATAAGCCCGGCTCACGCCTCCTTTCGACACCTTCTGTCCGGTCAGACGGTTTTCTGCATCATATGTATATTCCGTCACTGTGGCATCCCTGGCTGTCTCACGAATCAGCGTTCCATTGGCGTCGTATTCCCTTTTTGTCGTGGACGAAATCGTCCCTTCCATACAGTTGTCACTGGTCAGCCGTCCGAGGAAATCATAGCTGTAATTATGAACCGTTCCCACGCCGTCATTGCTGTAAATCAGATTTCCCATCCTGTCATATTTCTCTACCGCAATGACTGCCTTTCCATCAATGGTCTCTGTTACTGTTTCCGTAAAAACTCCGGTCGTATTCTCATAGTTGTACTGGTAGTCTCTTGTAACGACTTTATAATCCGCCTCTCCTTGTTCAGAAAAAACTCTTGTCTTTTCTACAATCCGTTTAATTTCACCGGAAAATTCACTGCCTGCTTCATAATAAGTCGTCTGCACCAGATCTCCGGTTACGCTATCCTCCTGCTCCAGTTCATTTCCATAAGAATCATACAGATAAGTATAATCCGCAGTTATCACTCCGTCCTCTATTTCCGTCATTGATGTCGGCAGATCATCCAGATATATATTTTCCTGCGCCGCATACTCATAGATAACCTCATTTCCCTCTTCATCAATCTCAGATACCGGATTACTGTTTGCATTCTCATCGTAGGTAGTGTCTGTCGTCCGCACACCTTCCCTTGTCACGACCGTATCCTGATCCAGCTCCTGATATTCTGATTTCAAGGTCGTCGTCCTGAGCATATTGTCCTCGTACGTATAGGTGCTCTCAGCGCCTTTTTCATCTTTCTGATACAGCATGTTTCCTGAATTACGGTCACTTTTCACCAGTTCACCGACTCCGTATACGCCGTCCACTCCCTGCTGAATGAATGTCTCATACTTGTCTCCATCTTCCCGGTAAGTAAACTGAACCGAACGCTGCCCGTCATCTGTAGAAGGATAGTTGAGCGTCTTTACTCTACCCTCTTCATAGACGATTCCATAGGGATTTCCCAGCGCATCATAAATGGCAGACAGCTTTCCATTTCTGTCATAAGCATAGCGGTAAGATACCTGCCCGTCATTCTCATCCTCTGCTTTTCTGGTCACGCCAAGCAGATGATTCCTGGTATCATATTCATAGGATATCGTGCTTCCATCCGGCAGGATGATTTTTCGTACCAGAGAAAGATTGTTTACGGCATCCTCCACCGTTTCATCCTTATAATCTCCGTCCGGCACCCTGGACGAACCGACGTCTTCCATATCAATGCGGATAACCTCCATATCCTCTGGCGAAGGCTCTTCATCCACCGGGGTCGATGGCTTCTCTATGACCTCCGAATCTGCCTGCGGCATTATGGTGTTTTCATTCTTTCCTCTATCAATTGCCTGCTGCACCAGTTCTTCCATCTTTTCCTTCGCACGATCCGCATACTCAAAGCAGGTGACAAGATTCTGGTTTGTCGTAGCAGAAATGAGACGCCCTGTTTTTGCGTCATATTTCAACAAAAGAAAACTTCCATTTGGCTCTTTCGTATAAACCAACTGCCCTCCCATGTTAAAGCGGTATTCCTGATTGTCCTTTGACAGCATCGTATACGCACTTTCTACTGTTTCTGTGGACGCAGGATTTCCATTCTTTTCCGGTATGGTGAATGTTTCTGTCTTTTTTTCCTCTTTTAGTGTCAGATATTTCCCCATAGAGGAAGCATAGCTTCCATCAGAAAGCTCTGAAAACAGGAAAATACTTCCCGTCTCATCCTTAAACGCAAACCGCTTGATTAACTCATTTGGCTCATTGATGTTCAAAAGCTCCAGATCGAGGCTGTGGTTCCAGCCATCTCCCAGAGAGGCCGTCGTACTGCTCTGGCTGTTATAGGAACGTGAAATCTCGACTGGCAGCTTCCTGTTTGGAATCGTGGCGTCTGTCTGCGTATAATTGAAATTTCCTCTGGCTTTTTCAACGCCTCCGGTTCCATTCGGCGTGGAAAACTCCTCATAGCACCAGTACGGCTTCGATCCCAGGAATTTATGGTATTCGTCTCCATCCACGACTCTGGTTGAAAAGATTCTTGAAAAACTGCTGTATTTCTTCTCTCCTTTTCCAGTCGCCGCATTCTTTTCCTCTTTTACCGCACGAATACGATAGTAAAAAGAGCTTCCATAATTAATATTCATCTCGCTGAAATAATCTTCACGGACGCCTTCTGCATCCGGAACCTTTTTCTGCATCAGCTCTTTCTCACTGGTGGCACGGTAAATCTCATAACTCACACCCTCCGGCAGCTCTACCTCCTTCTCTTTCTCCATATCCGCAGAATCCTTCTCCCCGGCACGGCTCCACATCAGATAGGTCTTGTAATTAATCTTACTTACCGCCGACACAAACGCCGGTACATAGTTATCCATCTCTGAAATTTCAAAGTTCTCCGGCACGACGGTATTTCCTATCAGACGGAAAGATTCTAGTGCGGATGCGTCTCCGCTCCACTCCGCCTTTACAGACAGCATATCTGTCGTAAGTGTTCCCTCTGCCAGCTCGCTGATCTTGTACTCTCTGCCCGGCATTACCTGAATCCATTCATATCTTCCGGTTCTCACATAGTAATGAACCGTCCCTGTAAAGCCCTGTCTGATCTTTGATTCCAGCGTAAATCCTTCCAACGGCTCCTGGAAGGACAGCGTTTTGATTCCCCCGGATACGGTGGGCAGATATTCATAAAATGTTTTCTCATACTCCGGTGCGGAATACGTCACTTTGCCATCCTTTCCGGTACATCTGGCGATTAGCGTATGCGCAGACCCATCCGGATATCCGTCTTTTATTTTGTAAAAATCCAGAATCCAGGGTTTTCCGGGATGCTGCACGGAGGCGCCAATCTTCAGGTTGTCCAGATACCATTCCACGCTTACCGGCATCTCCGTCCCCTCGGATTTCAGTTCCAGATAATTCGTATTTTCCGGCAGGGAATACGTATTCTTTCCGGTTTTCAGATAATCCGGGTGATCCAGAACCCACACAGGCGTTTTCTCTGTCGCCGTGGTATCCCCCGCCTGCTTTGTATAAAGCCAGGATGACGTGTTTTTGTTTCCTGCAAGGTCTGTACCCTCCAGAACAAATTCATACGTCTTTCCGGTTTTGTATTCTTCACTTCCCACATTTGCAATATACAGAATATCTTCCGAGACCGCGCTGGTTCCTGAGGAAAGCTCCCGATATGCCGCATCCCCTTTTTCCCTCATCCTGAGATTCCATGACTGGAGGTACGCATCCGTGACCGTTCCTTTCAGAATTCCCTGCTGCATGGACAGGATTTTTACCGACGGCGCTGTTTTATCATAAATACATACAGCCGTTGCTTCTTTTCCTGCCAGACCGCTGGCGTCCACAGCCCGTACCTTAATCCTGTGTTCCTTCTCCTCTTTTGGCAGATCAAACGTATAACTCCCTTCCTTTTGAGAAGAGCCCGGTATTGTCAGCCAGCCGCTTCCGGAAATCTGATATTCCATTCTCTGCAACACATTGATGCTGTCCGGCTGCTTCCATGAAATGACTGCCTTTCCATCGTTCCGGTTGCTTCCTGTCACCTGCGGAGCATCCATCTGGTTCTGAATGCCGATGGTATCTGTCACCGTAGCCGTATGCCCGGCATAATCCATCACCGTCAGGACTGCCTGATAATTTCCGTTTTTCAGATTCTTCGTGTTGAAGGCCCTGGTAACTGAACTTGTTGTAAAATTATTGTATATCGTATCCACCAGCTTTCCGCTGGTGTCTTTGATCACCAGCGTACTGCTTTTGATCCCGCTTCCGGTTCCGTCACTGCATTCCGCTGTGATCTGTACCATATCATGCAGGCTGCTTTTCGTCTGGTTTTCATATCTCAGTGTACCCGTCGGTACTTTGGTATCCTTTTTATAAGAAAGCGTTTTCATAACCGCATTTCCTGCCTTGTCCTCAAACCGGACATGGATGGTATATACACCGTCCGCCCTGTTCTGATCCGTACTGTTCATGCGGAAGCTTCCTGCATAGGGGCTTGCCGGGGACGTAAAGCTCACGCCCGCTGCCGCCTGATATGCCGAAGCGGCCTGTCCGGCAGGCGTCATGCAGTATTTTACTCCGGCGGCAGTTAAACCGCTGTGTATCTCCGTAATGCCGCTAAACTGTATCAGCGGATTTCCATTCCCTGTCCATAGTCCCGCTGTCGGATTTGAAGTCAGGGTTCCAAAGGCGGGACAGGTGACGTCTACCAGATAATTCAGTGTCTTTACCGCACTGATATTCCCCGCATGATCCACTGCCCGCACCCGGATGGTATAAGTTCCCGAACCTGAGAAATAAGTGGCTGGAATCACCACACTGCCTGCCGTACCCGTTCCGGCCGTCACATAGGGGGCGTTTCCCACCTGATACTGTATCTCTTTCAGATGCTTCTCTGAAACACTGCTCCAACTGAGCGCCGGATTTTTAATCGAAGTATATCCTGCCGGAGAGACCGAAACGCTTCCAATCACAGGCGCTGTACTGTCAATGTGGAAATTCCAGCTCCTTGCTTCTCCCGCAATTCCTCCTTTATCCACGCCCCGCACCCAGATACGGTAACATCCTTCTGCCCATGTATTGCTTCCCGTCAGAGATGCTGTTCCGGAAGCTGTCGTTCCAATCTTTGTCACACTGGAATAATCGATGAATACGCCTTCTTCTTTTCCCGTGGCATCGTTCATCTTTACGACCCGGTACTCCACATGATCAAGCGCCCTGGAACTGATTCCGCTCCAGCTTACGGAAAGCGTGGTTCCCTTTTTAAAATAGCTTCCTGTCACCTGTACGGTTTCCGGTTTGGTCGGCGCATTATAGTAGACGACCGTTAGCTTTGGCCTTTTTGCCGCTGTCGCATATCTGGAACCGTAAAACTGGGTATAAAATCCAGCCGACCCTTCTCTTTCCGCCCGGAGCATGATGCCATGTCCCGGAAACTGGTCACGCGCCATCTGCCTGGCATTCTCCGTGATGTCAAGCGTCTGCTTTGTTCCCGCTTTTCCCGATGCTTTAAACTGGGAATAATAGCTCCCCGTATTATGCTCCGGCTTATTATTCCAGGTAAGGGACGACGCCGTCCAACTGTCCTTGATTCGGTAAGCCCTGACATACTCTCCTCCGACACCCCCTCCTGTCTCATACAGATCGAGCGTGGCGCTCTCCACGTATTTTCCCAGCAGATCTTTCCGTATGTCCACGAATTTCATATAAGTGCGGTAAAGTCCCTGTTTGGAGCTGTTGCCTACGGAGATCACCGTTACGCCATTGGAATAATAATTGGTTCCCGGACTTCCCTTACATACATACGCATCCTGAATCCGGCTGCTTCCCGTCCAGGTGACCGTAGGATCAATGGTGACCGGATATACTCTGTCCATACTGTCCAGATATTCCTTCTTTGGAATCACGGTCAGAAGATACGTATCTTCCTCCCCTTCTTTCTCCTCCAGCTCACAGGTAATCTCTTCCGAATACGCTCCTTCTGTGGCGTCATTCATAAACGGGGCGTCAATTCCGCCGACAATATCCCCCGTTACTTTATCATAAAACGTAAATCCCTCATCTGTCGGATTCTTCCGAATATCCAGGCCGTCCAGCCGGAATTCAAAGGAAAAGCGATTGTTTTCGGGACGTTCTTTTAAGACAATATTTTCCTTTACCCCCACGTCGCTGGACTCATATTCCAGTTGGTAAGGCTGCGTCGTATTTTCATAGACGGCTTTCAGTGGCTGAAGACTCTCTTCTCCATATAAGTCCGTGGTTTCCATGTTCTCCAGAACAGGCTCCTGAAACTCCACATCCTTTTGAAAACTCAAATTCTCTGCGGTGTTTTCTTCCCCTTCTTCCAGAAGCACTTCCTCTGCGGCTCCACGATCTGAGACTTCCACAGTTTCTTCTATATCCTCCGAGGCTTCTATGATATCCTCTTCCTCTGCGCCCTCTGGGACTTCTATCGCCTCTGTTTCCTCTACTGCCTCAGCTTCCCCTGTCATTTCCGTCTCTTCCGTCCAATCAGCCGGATGGAAAGAAATCCGGTATTCCTCTTTCTCCAGCACGACCGGCGTTTCCGCTGACAGGTTCTCCGGAAGATACTGCTTACTGTCCCCTTCCCTGTTTTCATAGGCATATCCTTCCAGGCTCAACCCCCCGATACTCTCCACAGTATCGACCGCTACCAGAGACGGATCATAGTCCACCAGCTCTCCCTCTTCATTTTCGAAGCGGACATCCGTGCCGTGAAAGACCTCCATCCGCCGATTGCCTCCCAGATCAAAAACCGTGGTATCCACCGTACGTTCTTCCGGTATTTCATGCTCCGCCGTGACTTCCTCCGGTTCAATGCTTTCTTCTTCCCGTCCGGCAGCTCTGGACACCAGCAGACCATCCCACGAAACAGATGTCATCGTCATCGAAACACTGAGCGCCATTGCGATTGCTCTTACTGCTTTTGTCTTTTTCATTCTTTTCTCCCTTCGTATTTTTTTCCATATTTTCCCTGATTTTTATATCAGACATATTCTCATTTTACTACTATTTTTAAATTTTATCTACTGTTTTGTCCGAAAATCATCTTGTTCTGTCAGAAAATTTCCCCGATATGTCTGATAACCGCCCAAATATGTAATATTCTCTCCATTCCCCGTCTGATACCATTCAAAGAATCCCCTCACAGCACCCCGCACCATGCAATCCCGTACAGCATCGCCACGCCCGGAAGCCCCAGCGTCCCGGCAGAAAGCAGGCTAAACAGGTTCAGCCCCACCGCCAGATGAATTCCGGCCTCCCTCAATCCATAATTCGCCGCCAGAATTACGGCTGTTCCCAAAGCCAGACGCAGCAGAAAATTTTTCAAAATGGCCGCTCTCTTCTGCCATCCCGCAATCATCAATACCATCACACACACGCCCAAAAGCAAAAAAATCCCCTGCCCTTTTTCCATCCGCACACCCTCTGTCCGCTTTTCAGAAAAATGTATGAAAAAAAGCGGCGAAACATTCCGTTCCACCGCTTTTCCGGTCTCTTTAAAATTTAAATACTGCCACTCCATAAGCAGGAAGATCATAAGCAAAGGAATACTTCCTTCCGTCACATTCCTTTGTTACAGCCCGGTAAACCTCCGGCTGCTCCTTCCCGGTTCCGCCAAACTCTGCCGCATCGCTGTTTAAAAGCAGACGGTACTGTTTTCTTTTCGGCACGCCCACACGGTAATCCGGCCTTGCCACCGGCGTGAAATTCACCACGAAGAGCAGGTTGTTCTTTCCATCCGCAGAATGGCGCACAAAGCTGAAAATACTTCTGTCCCCGTCGTTTGCATTGATCCATTCAAATCCTTCCGGGCGGTTATCCGCCTGATAACATGCCGGATTGCTTTTATACAGATGCAGAAGCGCCTTCACATAATTCTGGAGCTGCCTGTGCTTCTCCTCGCTCAGCAGATACCAGTCCAGCTCTCTCGCCTCGCTCCACTCCTGGAACTGGGCAAACTCCTGCCCCATAAAGAGCAGTTTCTTTCCGGGATGTCCGATCATAAAGGAATAGCCGGCTTTCAGGTTCGCAAACTTATCGTCGTAAAGTCCCGGCATCTTATTAATCATCGAACATTTCAGGTGTACCACTTCGTCATGAGACAATACCAGAATGTACTTTTCCGAATATGTATACGTCATGGAAAACGTCATCTTATTATGGTTATACTTACGGAAATACGGGTCAAGCTTCATGTATTCCAGGAAATCGTTCATCCATCCCATATTCCATTTCATCGAGAACCCAAGTCCGTCCTCCTCCGGCTTTCCCGTCACCTTCGGCCATGCGGTAGACTCCTCCGCAATCATCATCGTCCCGTGATTCCTCCCCAGTACCACACTGTTTAAGTGCTTAAAAAACTCGATGGCTTCCAGATTCTTATTTCCCCCGTATTGATTCGGCGCCCACTGCCCGTCCTGTCTGCCGTAATCCAGATAGAGGATGGATGCCACCGCATCCACGCGCAGAGCGTCCACATGAAACTGCTCAATCCAGAACAACGCATTGGCAATGAGGAAATTCTTTACTTCATTTTTCCCAAAATCAAAGACTTTTGTCCCCCAGTCCGGGTGCTCTCCTTTTCTGGGATCTGCATATTCATACACGCAGGTTCCGTCAAATTCCGCCAGTCCGTGCGCATCTCTTGGAAAATGTGCCGGAACCCAGTCCAGAATCACTCCAATCTTATTTTTATGCAGATAATTGACCAGGTACATAAAATCTGCGGGAGACCCATAACGGGCGGTCGGCGCATAATAGCCCGTCACCTGATACCCCCAGGAACCGTCAAACGGATGCTCCGCAATTCCCATCAGCTCCACATGCGTATATCCCATCTCTTTTACATAGTCTGCCAGCGCGTGCGCCAGCTCCTTATAATTATAAAATCCGTCCTCATCTTCGGCCTTGCACGGATGTTTTTTCCAGGAACCGGGATGCACTTCGTAAATACTCATCGGCATCTCGTCCACGTTCTGCGTTTCTCTTTGCTTCATCCATGCACTGTCCCCCCACCGGAAGCCAGTAATATCTGCGATTTTTGACGCGTTTCCCGGACGCAGTTCAGAAGCATTTGCAAAAGGATCTGCCTTATAAAGCTTTCTGCCGTCCTTTGCATGAACCAGATATTTATACAGCATTCCTATTTTTGCTTCCGGTACAAATACCTCATAAATGCCAAGCGGCTCCAGCCGTTTCATGGGAATGCTGCTCTCATCCCATCCGTTAAACTCACCAATCAAATGCACTTCTTTGGCGTTTGGCGCCCAGACCGCAAAATAAATTCCTGTCTTTCCGTTTCTCTTTGTCTTATGCGCTCCCAGCTTTCTGTAAATATCATAATGCGTTCCCTGGCCAAACAGATACTGATCCAGCTCGCCAACAAAAAGCTCTTCCTCCAGTGGTCTTGCCATCGTCGTTTTCTTCTCTGCCTGCTTTGCCGCCCTCTTTTTTGATGTTCTTTTGTTCATCCTTTCCCCTTTCCGACGCACTTGCCGCGTCATCCTGGCAGGTTCAAAAGCTTACCTCCGAACCCATTGCCTCTGCTTTTATTTTATATTGATGATCCTGCTTTCGCAGGCTTTCAGTTCAAAATTCAGTCTGCCGCTCTCCGACGTCAGTTCCTCCCCGGTAAAGGCGTCAATACAGGTGTCTGCCGCGACAGGAAGCGGAACCGACATCTGCACCGGCGCTTCGTCATTGTTTACCGCCACCATGACCGCCTGGTCTCCGAGAATTCGCGCAAAAGCATACTGGCGGTTCGTCAGCAGCAGCTCCCGGTATTTTCCTTCTGCCAGAACTTCATTTCCTTTCCTCATCTCTCCCAGCTTCCGAATGTGCTCTGTCAGCTTCGGATGCGCATTCTCTTCCTGCATCCTGGAAAGCTCCAGGCACGGACGCATTCCGTCATCGTTCGCACCCATTTTCTTTCCCTCAATCCCCCACTCGGAACCATAATAAATGGATGGGATTCCCGGCAGGGTATAAAGCAGCGTGTACACCGGATAAATATGCTCTTTGTTATTCAGCTTACTCATAATCCGGTCAACGTCATGATTATCCACGAAAGAATACAGTGTCCTTCCCCTGTAAATCCCGCCGTTTTCATCAAACTCCCGGCGGATCGTATGTGCGATCTCGAAATAATTATGATCGTTATGCCCGGAATACAGCCCTTTGTGAAGTTCATAGTTTGTCACCGAATGAAGCATCTCGTCATTTGCCCATCTTGCGTAATCTCCGTGGATGACCTCTCCCATCAGCCAGAAATCCTCTTTCTCCCGTACCGCATGGCGCATCTGCTTCATAAACTCAAAGTCCAGACAGTCCGCACAGTCCAGGCGGATACCGTCAATGTCAAACTCCCGGATCCAGAAGCGGATCACATCCAGCAGATAATCCCGCACTTCCTGATTCCAGAGATTTAAGTTCGCCAGCTCAAAGCAGTTTCTCCATGCTTCATATCCAAAACCGTCGTGATACGGGCTGTCCCACCCGAAATTCACACCCTTATACCATCCGCAATACCGGGAGCTTTCCCGATTCTTCTGAATATCCTGAAATGCGAAGAACTCTCTTCCCGTGTGATTAAACACCCCGTCCACAACGACCCGGATTCCCGCCTCATGGGAACGCCTCACAAACTCCTTAAAATCTTCGTTATCCCCAAGCCTGCGGTCTACCATCCGATAGTCCCTCGTATCATATCCATGCGTCGTAGACTCAAACAGCGGCCCGATATAGATTGCCGTGCATCCCAGATTTCGGATATGTTCAATCCACGGATAAAGCTCCCTTATTCTGTGAACAATCTCAGGTTCCTTATTGTCCTTTGGCGCGCCCGTCAATCCCAACGGATAGATATGATAAAAGACTGCCTCGTTATACCATTTGCTCATTGTCATACCTCCAAGTCAAATCCTGTATTTTAAGTAAAGATTCCATACATAAACTGATTTACAAGGGAATGCTTCTTCTCCTCTTCCACCACACATCCCTCTTCTGTCTTTTCACACATCCAGAGAATATACTGGTTCAGAATTCCTAAAAATCCCAGCGCAAACTGCTCCTGCCTTCCTCTGATGTTTCCAAGCTGCGGCGTCGCATCCTCAAAGAAGCGCACTACAATTCCATACAATTCCGTAATCAGCGGGCGGATGGCCCGATACGCCTCATTTTCCTTTGCAGAGTAATAAAGCGCCATCATCAGCACGTACATCTTCCGGTTTTCATTGGCGAGATCAATAAGCTGCGACGCCATCCGGTAAAGCGTTTCTGGCACGTTGCCGTGATAATCCGCCGCCTGGCGCATGGCGGTATTCAGGTTTGACAGCTTTTCATTCACAAGCGCTTCCAGCAATCCATATTTGCTGCCAAAATAATAATACATGGTAGGTTTCGTCACACCCGCCTTATCGGCAATCTCCTGAACCCCCACTGCATCGTAGCCCCTTGCATAGAACAGTTCCAGGGCGCATTGCAAAATTTTTTCCCTGTTATCCACGGCTTTCACATCCTCTCGTCCGGCCTTTCCGCCTCCTTATCTATTAATATACCGCTCGGTATATAAGATGTCAAGGTTGAACGCTCCAAAACTTTGAGTTTCAGACTTTCCGCTCCAAAGGCACTAAAAAAAAGCCCTTCCGGAAAAGGAATCTCAAAAAATTCCTCTCCCCAAAGGGCTTTTTGCTTTTTTATTTAAAATCTTTTTCATAGAGAATGATTCTGTCATCCTCATCATATCTCTTCTTGCTGAGGATCATTCCCAGCTTGCGGACGCCAAACCGCTCGGTATTTTTAATCGCCTGATCTACGATGTCCTTCACATCCAGCACCGTGACCGGACGCTCCGGCGTCTGAAGCTCTCCAATACGGTTATACAGAACCATCGTCGCCGCATCATCCACCTTATAATCCTCTTCAAAAGCATACGTCTTTCCAAATGCCACCAGCTCATCATTGGTAAAAATCGGAACCGTCACCTCAGAAGTAAACTTCTCCGCCAGCGCCGGATATTTTTCAAACAATGCTTTCAGCAAGTGCTTCTCATCCTCCAGAATGATAATCAATCCATCCGTACGGAACTCCATCGCCTTAGAGAGCTGTAGGATGACTCCCTCCGCCAGATCGCCCGCCTCCTCAATAATCAGCGTGCCTCCGGCAATCTTTGCAATCGTACTTGCAATATCCTTCTTATTAAAATCCTCCGCATAAATCTTGGCAATCCTTGCAGAGCTTTCGCCTTTGAATTTGCTCAAAGCCTTGGCAATCCGAATCGCCAGCGTCGTTCTTCCGCTTCCCGGAAGCCCGGTAACCACGATATTCCCGCTTCTTGAAGTGCGGTCCATCTTAAGCTTGCGCTTCGCATCCGCAAGCGCCATAGCGATCTGTTCCCTCAGTCCCTGAATCGAAGAAAAATACGAGAAAATGTACTGCTCATCCAGCGTAAGCTTGGGAGCTGCATCAAGTGGTTCCTCCTTTTTTGGCTGTTCCGGAACAGGACTTTCTTCCGAAACGCCCGGCCTCATATTTTCCACGCCTGCCGCACGCTCCAGAGCCGCTGACAAATCAATCGTATCTCCGGCCGGAACCGTTTCCGTCTGCATTTGCGGCTCTTCTGTCTCTTCCTTCCGTTCCTGAGGAGCCGGCTGTGCTTCTTCCACAGACGGGCTTTCCTGCTTTTCTAACGTGACCGCCGCTTCCATCGGCGTCCGGTTTCCGAGTGACTCCACAGCCATCGCTGTCAATACGTCGTCAATATTCACCTGCGGCTTTTCTGGTTCCACGGAAGCCTTTTCCTCATGAAAAGGTTTGTCATTCATCGGCTCGATAACGCCTTCTTCACTTTCCTTCCTCGTCATACCGGACACAATTTCCCGCATACTGTTCGCAAGCTCTCTCTGCAAGTCCTCCACATCGAATACAGGCTCCTGAGAAACCGTTTCCGGCTCCTCTTTTTCCTCCGTATCCATGCGGCTCCCGGCTGGCACGGCCGTCTCCTGCACTTCCTCCTGCACTTCCGCCGTATGCTGCGCCACCGCCTGCGCAAGTTCTCTCTGTGCTTCCGTAATAATATTGTCCGTGATCGCCTCTTCCTCCGAAGTCGGCATACTTTCCGTAATCACCTTTTCAAGTCCCGGCACCACTGCTTCCACCAGCTCGGCCTTATTTGGCACATGCTCGTTCCGGTGGTCATAGATCATCTGCTGCTCCGCACTCAAAGGCGCAAGCTTTCTTTTCAGTTCCAGCGCCCGGATGACATATTTTCCCTGCCGGAACCAGAGAACCAGATCATCGCACTCCTCTACACATTTTTCATATTCCCCGGCTTTATAATAAAGGTTTGCCAGTTCATACGCCCACTTTTCCGTATACTCTTTTTCTTTATAATCCTCCAGAATCGCAATCTGATCCTGAATTTTGGAACCTCTTCCTCTGTAAATCTTATACTTTAAAACGTAACGGGAATTATCATTTGGCGCAATATCCACAAATTCACTGTAATATTCAATTGCCTCGTCAAATTCCTTCATCTTAATCGCTACTTCTGTCAGGCGGTAGAGAATCATACGCCCCATCTGGGAGCGGCGGTAAGCCCGCATCAGAACCGCTTTGCTGTCCTCCAGCCTTCCGTTTGCCTCATAAATCTCACTGACCATGCAGAGCGTCCTTACATTCCGCACGCGTTTCCAGTCTACCGTATCTGCAATCCTTGCCGCATCTTCATAGTTATCATTTTCCACTAACCTGTTAATCTCTTCCAGCTTGAGACTATATTCATACTTATCCAAAATTTTCACCTCAATGATTTGCCCATAGTTGATTTTAGTGTATCATACCTCCAGAAAGATGTCAAAGAATACCCTGTGAAAATTATCTCTTTTCTACTATCAAAAAGAGCATCCTGCAAAGAGGATACTCCTTTTGTCTGTTCTCTGTTATTTTACTTTTCCCTTTTTGCTCATGCCAGCTCTCTTTAATTTTTTAAAGAGCGCCGCTTTCTGTTTTTTCGCCATTTTCTTTGCGATTACCACCATCTTTGCATGCGTGTTTTTCCATGCGCCGGACTGCACTGTTTTCAGCGCTTTTCCTTTCATCTGAACCATTTTCAGGTTTTTACAGCCGCTAAATGCCTGTTTTCCAATCTTTGCAACGTTTTTACCGAGAATTACCTTTTTCAGTCTGGTATTTCCTTTCATAACCTTCGCACAGACCTCAACCACCTTGCAGGTGACGCCATTGATCTTAACGGTCGCCGGAACATTCAATTTCATTGCCTTTCGGTTCATCACGCTTACCAGTTTCGCCGTCTTATTCTTTGCATTGATTACCTGATAACGCCCGCTTCCTACCGTTTCCTCCAGGCCTTCTTTGATAACACCCTTCGGCAGTTTGTCGGGGTCCGGTTTTATCTCTTCCTGAATCTTTACTGTAACCCGGCACTGTGCCGTCTTTGCGCCGTCCGCCGTTGTCACCGTAATTATGGTTTCTCCGTTTGCTACCGCTTTTACCAACCCGTCCTTATCTACCGTTGCCACAGCCGGATTGGAACTGGTGTAGGCCACTTCTTTATTGATGGCTTCCTCCGGAAGAACTTTTGCCACAAGCTTCACGGACTGATCCTTCTTTGTCAGGATTGCCTCTGCCATGTTCAGGGAAACACTCTCTACCTCAAACATTTTAACCGTTACCTGACACTGCGCCGTCTTTGCGCCGTCTGCCGTTGTTACGGTAATGGTCGTCCGACCGCTCTTAATGCCAAAGACCATTCCATTTTCATCTACGGTTGCCACCTCCGGGTTGGAACTGGTATAGGTCACCTCCTGATTCCCCGCATTCACCGGAGCGACTGTCGCAAGAACCAGTGCGTACGGCTTATCACGCAGGATGGTTAAGTTCTCTTCCTCCAGGGTCACGCCTGTTACCGCAATTGGAGCAACCGGCGTCTTATCCACACATTCAATCACAAACTTATCAAGAACCGGGCCTCCTTTGCTGTCTGCCGTAAACGACAGTTCTCCATCTCCTGCCTGCGTCACTTCAATATTCAGTTCTGCCGTATGGAAGGCGCCCGCTCCTTCCTCTCCGTACACATCCTTGCTGCCAGCCGCCACGTTGGTTCCGCTCCAGACAAGCGCATTCGGATTGCTTTCCCCTCTTCCGCTTCGATACGTTGCCGTTACTTTGTAAATACCTGCCTTTGGAGCTGTAAACGGAAGATAAATCCGGTTTCCCTGTTCAAACCAGTTGACCTCTTTGCCTCCGCTGGCATTTGAATTCTCCTGGTAACGAACATATTTATTCGCTTGATCGACAGCCTGGGATGCGTCCAGAAGGAATGCTTCCGCCTCAACCGTCTTTACTTCGCTGCCCACCGGCAGTTCAAATTTCAGTTCGACCCCTCCGACTGCTTCTTCCAGCTTCTTCGCAAGTTTTACAATATCTCCTACAGAGATAACCTCCGTTTTTTCCCTTGCCGCCAGATAAGCGCTTAACTCCTTTGCAAGCTTTCTCACCTCCGGCAGTTCTTCGGAGGTATTCGTAAGCAATGCCTGTGTTTCCTCCAGGGTTGCTTTTGCTTCTTCTATTCTTACCGGATCATCCAAATCATGAATCGTAACCTTAATTGTTGTCTGAAATCCTAAAACTGCCCCTGCTTCTGCACTGATGAGATCTACTGTAAAGCCAATATCACCTTTCACTCTGTCATCTCGCATCGTCCTGATTTTGACTGTCTTTTCTGTTTCACCGTTTGCAAAAACAATTTCTCCGCCAATACCATCTACGTCATAGTCTCCCTGAACGGCAGAGCCAGGATTATTTTCATAGATTGCCTTAACTTCTCCAGTACTTCCTCCGACACGTCTGACAACAACTTCTGCCTCCGTATCCTCTTCCATATCGAGCGTTCGGATGTCAAACTCTATCATACCTTTCCCGCCATTATTCAGGACTGCCGCCGCATTCAGGCAGATCGTTCCCGTATTGACGATCCTTAGCGTATGCGGGCCGTCCGCCAGGTCCGGCGATTCATAAATCAAAACGCCCGTCTCCCTCGGTGAACTCTGCGTATTGATAGAATCTGCTTTCTCTCCATCAATATAAATGTCCGCCGTACCATGTCCGGAATCCTTTGTCCCGTACAGCCATACTTTACTTCCATGAAAAGTCAGGGTCGCCTCTTTTCCCGCATTTGCCCACATCGCATTTCCGTCAATAAACTGCGGGCCTGACTCGGCCGTCCATCCGGAATAGGCAAATCCTGCGCCGTCGCTGGTATCCTTATCTGTTACGTTGATAACCTCCAGCCCGTCCGGAATCGTGGAACCAATTTCAAAACCTTCGGTTGCTTTGTATACGCCCACTTCACTGATCAGCGGCACCGCATAGGAACCTGTGATGCTGATCCGGACTTCACTCGCCTTTACCGCAGAATTTCTGCAAATTCTTTTTGCGCCAATGGTCGTTCCTTCGGCAAAATTCTTCCATTCTCCATTTCCGACTCTGTACTCTACGCAAAAACTGCTGATCCTCTGTCCGAGCTGGATTCCCTCTTCGATTGTTACCAGATCAAAGGTTTTGGTTCCTCCCAGATTCAGGGTCAGGCTTCCCGTCGTTGAGCCATCCTCCATCGTCCAGTACGTATCATCATCCCCATCAATCACATTTTCCGGTGCAAATGCGATGTCATTTCCCCTTACCTCACTCGCGGTCACCGCAGCATTCTTTGCCAGGTTATCCGCAAAAGAATCTTTCACATTCTGTCCAAATTCCAGCATCCTGTCCAGAATCTCCTGATCAACCTTGCCCTGATTATTCGGAGGAATATTTAAAAGCAGCGTTGCATTATGTCCGACAGAATTAAAATACATATTTGCAAGCTCTGCAACAGACTTCGGCGTTTTCTTATTATTACCCCAGAACCATCCGCTTGTGATACGGGAATCCGCCTCCGGTACCGTCCACTGATTTCCATCCGCAAAGCCTACCGTCGTACCATTGCTTCCTGTCCTGTTGCTGTCAATCGTATTTTGTTTTTTGTCCGTCTTTGACTTGGACCAGGTTTCCTCATTTGCCAGTCCCAGCTCGTTTCCAATCCAGCGTACCGTCGTATAGGCTTCTGCGCCAAACAGCATACAGTCATCATCATAGCCGGCTTCGAGTCCCTCGTTTGCCTGAATTGTCGCAAACCATCTCTGAAAATCATAATCCTGTGCGTTTGCCCCGCTTCCCTTTGCTCCATCCATCCATACTTCTACGAAATGTCCGTTATTTCCATATTTTTCATTTCCGAGGATTTCCTGAAGCTGATTATTGTAATAATCATTATAATCCAGGACATCGTTTTCTTTTGTCGTGGCATTTCCGTTGGCGTCATAATACCCGTAGCTCGGCTCATGGATATCCCACGGTGACAGATAGAGTCCCATATCCATATCATACTGTGTACAGGCTGCGGAAATTTCCGCCAGTATATCTCCCTGGCCGTTTTTATAATTCGTATTCGCCACATCGTAATCTGTATAATCACTGGCCCAGAGACAGAAGCCATCGTGGTGCTTCGCCGTAATAATCAGCTTTTTAAAACCTGCCTCCTTCATGCTTCTCACCATCGTCTCGGCGTCAAAATCTTCGCTCAGTGTAAAAAGATCCCTCGGATGGGTATTTCCATAATGCTCCCCCCATTCCACCCCTGAAAAAGTGTTTGGACCAAAATGACAGAATGCTGCCAGTTCATCCTTCTGATAACGGTACTGGTTCGGACTTGGCACCGCTCCCCATGCTTCCGGAGCCCCGGTTCCTTTATCCGCCAGACCTGTCACTCCCACGTCTGCCGCACAAACCGCAGTTCCGCCTGTCACTCCCAATGCGAGAACTAATGTCAGGAAAATCCCTGCTTTTTTTGTTCTTTTTTTTCTCATTGTCACCTCTCCTGCCTTCTTAAAATCTTTGATTCTCAGCATATCTCTCTTTCCATGCCAAAGAAACAATCCTCTTTTCAGTAACACTTTCCACGCAAAAATAGTACGATTAATTTTAGCATTTTACACAAAAAAAGTCAATCACCTTTTCAAATATCAATAAAAAAGGTCAAAAAATCAGATGTATTTTTACCGTTTACTTTTTCTTTTCTTTCTACTATACTTACAATAACTTGTCACACAAAAAAAGGAGTCTTCATGAAGCGTACTATTTTCCATATCGACGTCAACAGCGCCTACTTAAGCTGGACGTCCGCTGAAAATCTTCGCACCGGGACAGGCCCTGATTTACGCAAGATTCCCGCCATCATCGGCGGGGATGAGAGCAGCCGTCACGGCATTGTCCTGGCAAAATCCATTCCGGCAAAGGCTTTCGGCATCCGCACCGGGGAGCCCATCGCCTCCGCCCGTAAAAAGTGCCCAAACCTTATCCTTGCGCCGCCAGACCATACGCTGTACTCTGATTACAGCCGGAGGCTGATACAGTTCCTGTACTCTCTGACGCCGGATCTTGAACAGGTGAGCATCGACGAGTGCTATCTGGATTTTACCCCCATCGCACACCGTTATTCTTCCCCTTTCGCTGCCGCCGTCAGCTTTAAAGATGAAATCTTTCGGAAATTCGGCTTTACCGTAAACGTGGGAATCTCCTCAAATAAACTGCTGGCAAAAATGGCTTCTGACTTCGAAAAGCCGGACAGGGTGCATACGCTTTTCCCTGAGGAAATCGCAAAGAAAATGTGGCCGCTCCCCGTCGAAGAACTGTTCATGGCAGGACGCTCCTCCGTGGATACCCTGCACAAGCTTGGCGTCCGCACCATTGGAGAACTGGCGCATACAGAACCGTCCCTTCTGGAATCCCATATGAAAAGCCACGGGCGTATGCTCTGGAACTATGCCAACGGCATAGACGACGCCCCGGTCATTTCCACGCCTCCGGAAGCGAAAGGGATCGGAAACTCCACCACGCTCTCCCAGGACGCCGTCACTGCCGAAGAAGCCCGCGCCGTTCTTTTAAAGCTCTCAGAAAGCGTCTCTGCAAGGCTTCGAAAGGCTGGTATGATTGCCGGAAATGTCTGCGTAGAAATCAAATATAACACTTTCATCCGGGTATCCCACCAGACGTCTGTCGATCCCCCCATAAATACCTGTGAGGGTATCTATCAGACCTCCTCCCGTCTGTTCGACGCCCTGTGGAATCATGCTCCCATCCGGCTCCTCGGCATTCGTGCTTCTAAACTGCTGCCTGCGGATACTCCTGTACAGCTATCCATCTTTGACCTGAAAACGCCTGAAAATGAAAAACAGAAAAAGCTGGATACGGCGCTGGACGCCATACGCCAGCGTTATGGCAAAGACGCAGTCGTGCGGGGAAGCTCGTTAAAGCCGCCCCGCACGTAAGGTGCTATTTTTTCTTTTTCCGTACCGAGTATCCGAATGTCCCGGCCCTTTTCCCCAGCTCCAGATATTCCCCATGGGAATACGCCAGAAGCCCTGTCCGGTTCAGTTCGAATTTTCCGCTTTTATCCATATAGGAGGCGTCCACATGCACGCAGAGGACTTCTGCCAGAAACATATGATGTGATCCCAGCTCACGAACCTCCGTCACGCGGCACTCGATATTTACCGGGCTTTCCCCGATCAAAGGCGCAGCCAGATATTCGGCTGGCTCCGGCGTCAGATTCATTTCTTTAAATTTGTCCACATCCCGTCCCGAACGAACGCCGCAGTAATCCGCCGCCCTCGCTAAGTCTTTTGTCGTCAGATTTATGACAAACTCCCCGCTCTCGCGGATGATCGGATAGGAAAACCTCTCCGGCCGCACCGAAATATAGACCATTGCGGGATTCGTACAGATCGTTCCCGTCCAGGCTACCGTCAGAATATTCGGACGTTCCCCCCTCCGGCCGCAGCTCACCATCACTGCCGGAAGCGGATATACCATATTTCCCGGTTTCCAGATTTCTTTTTTCATACAAACCTCCCTTACTGCTGAAGAACGTTTACGAACGCAGGAATCAGTTGTTTCTTTCTCGATACTACGCCCGGAAGCGTCACAGAATTATCCTGCGGCTCCTGCCGAAAGGCTTCCTTTACCAGTTCCGCACAGTCTCCACCATAGCAGAGAAGCTCCGTACTCTCATGGATAATGTCGGTGAGCATGAAAAACAGCATAGATTCTCCATGATTCCCCAACGCTTTTTCCATATACGGAATCAGACGCTTCTTTGTCTCCACCAGCTCATCTACGTTCATAGAGCTGATCTGACCCACGCCAAAGCTTGTCTTATTCGCCTCAAACATCTTGAAATCCTGATAGAAAATTTCCTCCGGCGACTTTCCTTTCAGCCTGCTGCCGGCGGAAAACATCTCCACCGCAAATCTTTCCCAGTCAATCCCTGCGATTTTGGCCAGCCGCTCCGCTGTATTTCTGTCTACTGCTGTGCAGGTCGGGGAGCGGAACATCAGGGTATCCGAAATAATAGCCGCGCACAGAATCCCCGCTATGCCCTTTGGAATCTCCAGCCCCTTTTCCTGATAGATCTGATACATAATCGTTGCCGTACATCCCACTGGCTGATTCCTGAAATAGACCGGAGCCATCGTTTCCAGAGAACCCAGTCTGTGGTGATCGATAATCTCCAGAATTTCTGCGCTCTCAATATTATCCACCGCCTGGGACGCCTCATTGTGGTCTACCAGTATCATCTGACGCTTCTGGACTCCCAGCAGGTTTCTGCGTGAAACCATTCCCACATATTTCCCCTGTTTATCCAAAACCGGAAAATCACGGTAACGCTTCTTTGCCATCACCTCTTTGATGGTATCCACATAATCGCTCATAGAAAAAACAATCAGATCATTCTTTTTCATAAAATAATCCACCGGCATACTCTGATTTACCAGCCTTGCCACCGTGTATGTATCATGGGGCGTACTGATGATTACACAATTTTTTTCCTCCGCCAGCCTGCGAATCGTTTTTGACACTGGAGCGCCCTCGCAGACAATAATACAGCCTGCCATCATTTCTATTGCACACAACTGAGAATCATAGCGGTTTCCGAGGATCACCAGATCATCTTTTTCAATATAATCCTCCATCAAATCAGGATTCGCCGCTGCCACCACCACTTTTCCTTTTGTAAAATAGTCGTTCTCATCTCCCGCAACGATCGTTCCGTCCAGCGTGCTCAGAATATTTTTGTACTGCGTTCCGGCTGTTGCCAGAATCGAATTGTCATAGACGTCCATATAAGACGACGCAATGGTATTGATTGTAATCAGACCCTCCAGTTCATTTTCCCTGTTGGTAATCGGAAGCGTATTCACATTAGCGCTCCTCATCAGCATCCACGCTTCCTTCAGAGAAATGCTGGATTCCACTCCCGGAACCTGACGTATATCCATATCCCGCACCTTTGGCCCTACATTCGGAACATATCCTGGCGGCTCTATACCAAAATAATCCAGCACATACTGGGTTTCCTCACTCACCAGACCCGCCCGCTTCGCCTCATAAGTACCTTTCTCCGTTCTATTTTTAATATCTGCGTAGGCGATTGCCGAGCAGATGGAATCTGTATCGGGATTTTTATGTCCTATGATATAAATCTTCTTCTCCTGCATATTTTTTACCGAATATTCCCTTCTTCCTTCTTCTGCAAAGGAACTTTTTCTTTCATTTTAATCATCCCCGCCATTTCACGTCAACCCCCTTTCTAAATATTTGCCCGCTTTACTTTATCCCCCAAAAATGGTATAGTTTTTAGCAGAAAATGCTTATCAAAGGAGGACAAAACAATGTCAGAAACTTATGAAACCCCGGCAGATATTCTGGAAGACGCCATCAAAGAACCGGAAACAGCCGAATCTATGGCTGACTATGCCGCAGAGCTGGAGGCGTCCTTTAAAAAAGTACGGGAAGGAGACATCCTGACAGGAACCGTCATCAACGTATCGGAAAGCGCCATTACACTGGATCTGAAATATTATACGGAAGGCATCATCCGTCTGGAGGATTACTCCAGCAATCCGGATATCGTCTTAAAAGACGCCGTACAGGTGGGCGACGAAATTTCCGCAACGGTTATCCGTACGGACGACGGAGAAGGACATATCCTTCTTTCCTCGAAAGAAGCGAACGATACGCTCGCATGGGAAAAAATGAAATCTTTTATGGAAAATGCCACAAATCTCAAAGTAAAGGTTGGCGGCGTCGTAAAATCCGGCGTCATCGCTTATGTGGAAGGGATTCGCGGCTTTATCCCGGCTTCCAAGCTTTCTTTAAGCTACGTGGAAAATCTGGAGGAATGGCTTGGCAGAGAGATCGAAGTGCGCGTTATCACCGTTGACGAAGAAAAAGGCCGTCTGGTTCTGTCCGCACGCGATATTTTAAGAGAGAAAGCCAGGGAAGAAAAACAGGCGAAGATTTCAAACGTCCAGATCGGCCTGGTGACGGAAGGAACCGTAGAATCCTTACAGCCTTACGGCGCATTCATCGACCTGGGGAACGGTCTGTCCGGCCTGGTACATGTTTCACAAATCTGCGAAAAAAGAATCAAATCCCCGGCCGCCGTGCTTCATATAGGCGATACGGTAAAAGTTAAAGTCATCAATATCAAGGACGGTAAATTAAGCCTCAGCATGAAAGCGCTCAACGAAATGCCCGCTGAGGAGATTGTCGAAGAATCTTATGATCTTCCGCATTCCGAAGGTCTGTCTACAAACCTCGGCTCCCTGTTTGCAAATCTGAAACTTTAATATTTGAAAATAATGTGGCAGTTTTTACAAAAACCGCCACATTATTTTTTTGTTTTTGTATAATTTCACAATATCTTTACCTCTCGTTCACATTTTGTTCATAAATAACTGATAGACTTTAATCATCTTCAAAGAGAAGATCAGACAAGATTTATAGCGTAATGTTCTCATTACATATAAAGATAAATTTTTTCATAATAGCCTCCGGTATCTCTGATATCGGGGGCACTCCTCATTTTGTGGGGATTTTATTTTTCGATTCCCCTTCTTGCTCTCACCCCCCGGTCAAAGGGATGCTTCACTTTCTTAATCTCCGACACATAATCCGCCAGCTTCAGAATTTCTTCCCCAGGATAATTCCCGGTCAGAAGAACCTCCAGCTTTTTGGGCTTTGTCTTTAGAAAATCAAGTACCAGCTCTTCCTCCAGAAGTCCTGCGCTGATGGCATAGATTATTTCGTCCATAAACAGCACATCATAGTCCTCTGATACCGCCAGCTTCGTGACCTTCCAAAACTGTTCCCCATAAAAGCGTTTTCGCTCCTCTTTCTCTTCCGGCGTCATCTGAAAACTGAATTTTTCCTGTTCCAGCCCGTCAAGCATTGTAATATTTTCAACCCGCTCCAGAATTTTTCTCTCACTCGTCTTATTGTCCTTCATAAACTGATATAAAAGCACCCGGTAACCGTATCCCGCCGCCCGCAGGATCAGTCCCATGCCCGTCGTCGTTTTTCCCTTGCCGTCCCCATAGTAAACGTGAATGCACCCGGTTTCCTTTTTCATCCAAGACACCTCCTCTAATTAAGAAGGCGAAACCCGTCCGGTTCCGCCTTCTGTGGTTCTATTCTGATTATAACAAAGACTTCTTGCAAATTACAGGTCTAATTTCATATCGCCATCTTTAATCCAGCCTTTCTTCCGCATAAATTCCGAAACGGCAAGCGTCAATACCGCCGGAAGCAGAATCTGGAAAATAAGAATGACCGCTATCGTCAGCCCTCCGCCAATTTCCGGCGTCATCGTCTGATATGTCATAATCTGGCCTACGAATCCGGCCGTCCCCATGCCGGAGCCTGTGGCATTGTTTGTCATGCGTACCAGCATGGTGCTTACCGGCCCAAGAATGGCGCTGGATACAATCGCCGGAATCCATATGACAGGTTTTCGCAGGATATTCGGAACCTGGAGCATGGAGGTTCCCACGCCCTGCGCCACCAGCCCTCCAATCTTATTTTCCCGGTAGCTTGCCACCGCAAAGCCC